>JAJXVK010000034.1 GCA_021782155.1 Pseudomonadota bacterium | reverse complement strand
CCGATTCCCGAACGCTGGAGCAGCAGCGGGCTCTCCATCGCCCCGCCCGAAACGATGATCTCCCCAGCACAGTCGAACCGGTGCGGCACGCCATCGACCATCGCCTCGACCGCCACGGCCCGCTTGCCTTCGAAAACGATCCGTTCCGCCAGCGCGCCGGTCACCACCCTTACGTTGGGCCGCTTGCGCGCGGGCGCGAGAAAGGTGACCGCCGAACTCTGGCGGCGGCCCCTGCGGATATTGTGGCTGTAAAGCCCCACCCGCGGCCCGGCAACACCATTGAGGTCATCGACCCGTGCCAGCCCCATCGCCTCGCCCGCCGCGATCATCGAATCCGCCAGCGGGTAACTGTAGATCGCCGGATCGACATGGACGCGCCCGCCCGAGCCGCGCTGGGGCGAAGCGCCCGCAGCATGGTCTTCGAGCTTCAGGAAGGCTTCGGTCATGCTGGCGCCGTTCCAGCCGTGCAGCCCCATTGCCTCCCACGCGTCGTAATCGGCCGGCTCGCCCCGGCTCCAGATCATGCCGTTGACCGCGGACGAACCGCCCAGCCCCTTGCCGCGGATCCACACTTCGTTGGCGTCGCCGCCCGGGATTCGCGGCTGGCTGACCGGATAGGCCCAGATGTGGTCGGAGTTGGTGACCAGTTTCGCCACTCCCTTGGGCAGGGTGACCCAGAAGCTGTCGTTCTCGCCGCCCGCTTCCAGCACCAGCACGCGGGACTTGCCGTCCGCGCTCAGCCGTTCGGCCAGCACGCATCCCGCCGAGCCGGCGCCTACCACGATGTAATCCCAGGTTTCCGCCACCACACACTCCCTCTCGCCGGTCGGAGACGATGGCACGGCGGGCCCGCGCTGTAGCCTGTCACTTAACCGAGGTGTGAGACCGGCAAACACCGGCGCTCACCAAAAGGCCAGTTGCCCCATGCAGCGACGCTGGCATTTTTTCCGGATGGTCCAGAAAGAATTCGACCCTGTTCGCGCCTGGCAGGATTTTGTCCAGAAGTGGGAAATCGAAATCAATGAATGGTCGGGCAAACTGACCGAAAGCGAACAGTTCAGCGCGATAATGGGCCAGGCCACAAAGCTGAACCTGGTGGCGCAGAAGGCATGGGCCGACCAGATGGAGTCGATGCTCCAGGCGCTCAACCTGCCGAGCAAGGTCCAGATCGAGAGCCTCGCCGAACGGCTCGACCGGATCGAGGACAACATCGAGCGCATGCGGCTGGCGATGGAGCAATCGGGAGAGCCCGAAGCCGCCGGCGCGCAGCCCGAACCCAGGCGCACGCGCAAGCCGCCGCGGAAGGCCGGGTGAGCGACACGCCCGCCATCCCGCCGATCGAAGACATCTCCGACCGCGTCAGGAAGGAAATACGGCGGGCTTACCAGCGCAACATCAAGGGGCTCGATTTCCTGATCGCCGACCGCGAGCATGTGGGCGCGATGGAAAAGGACATCGTCTACCGCGAAGGGACCGCGGTGCTCTATCGCTACAAGCCGGTGGAACAGGAAATCTACCGGATCCCGCTGCTGATCGTCACTCCGCCGAGCAACAAGGGCTACATCTTCGATCTCGCCAGCGGCCAGAGCTTTGTGGAGTTCATGCTCCAGCGCGGCTATGACGTCTTCATCCTCGACTGGAACGCCCCGCGGCGCGACGAGGCGTCGCTCGACCTTGCCGACTATGTCGACCGGTTCATCGCCCAGTCGGTCGCGCGGATCGGCGAAATCACTGGCGAAGGCGACGTCACGCTGGCCGGCTATTGCATGGGCGGGACGCTGGCGGTGATCCACGCCGCGCTGCACGCGCCCGGCCCGGTCGCCAACCTGATCGCCTTTGCGACCCCGGTCGACTTCACCTTCATGCACCTGTTCCAGGCCTGGGCGAAGAAGGACCACTTCGATGTCGACGAACTGGTCGACGAACTGGGCATCATCCCGCCCGAACTGATGCTGGGCGCCTTCGACCTTGCGAGGCCCGCCAACCGCACCGCCGGGCAGATGAACCTGTGGGCGAACATGTGGAGCGAGGACTACGTCAAGTCCTACCGCATGTTCGATCGCTGGGCGGCGGAGACCCTTCCCGTCCCCGGCGAGTATTTCCGCAGCCAGATCAAGCTGCTGATGTGGCAGAACGCCTTGTACAAGGGCGAGCTCGATGTCGACGGGCGCAGGGTCGACCTCGCGAAGATAACCGTCCCGATCCTCAACATCGTGGCGCAGCACGACCACGTGGTGAGCCATGAAGCAACCCAGCCCCTCATGAACCAGACCGGGTCGAGCGACCGCCACGAGATCATCTCGAAGGGCGGTCACGTCAGCCTGGTCGCCGGCCCCGCGGCCCTGCGGCGCCTGTGGCCGCTGATCGACGACTGGCTGGCGGAGAGATCGACCTGATGACCAAGACTGCAACAGCGCCCACCACCCTCGAGGTCGACGGCCGCTCGATCGCATTGCGCCCCCTCGCCCGCGCGGACCGGGATGCCGTGCTGGCCTTCGCCAACGGGCTTGCCGCGCACGACCTGCTGTTCCTGCAGCGCGACATCCGCAATCCGAAGGTGGTCGACGCCTGGCTCGACCAGATCGAGCAGGGCCAGATCTCCAGCCTCGTGGCGGTCGAGCAGGACCGCGTGGTGGGCAGCAACGCCATGGTCCGCGACGAGCTGAGCTGGTCGGGGCACGTCGCGGACATCCGCATCCTCGTCGGCGAGGATTGCCGCAGGATCGGCCTCGGGCGCCTGCTCGCGCTGCACTGCCTCGACCGGGCCCGGCGCGACAGGATCGAGAAGCTGACCGTGCGCATCACCCCCGACCAGACCGGCGCGCTCAGGCTGTTCGCGGAAATGGGCTTCATTCCCGAAGCGCTGCTGCGCAACCAGGTTCGCGACGCGCGCGGCGAGACCTTCGATGTCGCGATCATGGCGCTTGACGTGGAGCGCCACCTCTCCCAGCAGCGCGTCTACGGACTGGAGGACTGAGCCGGCGCGGCGGCCGGATCAGGCGAAGAAGCTGCGGAACGGCCCCGAAGCGACGAACCTCTTCCAGCCCCCCTGCGGCTGCGCGAGCCGGTCCGCGATGACGTAGAACACCGCCGGGTTGGCAACAAAGCCGAAGTGGCTCGAGACGATCTCGATGTTCTCGTTGATCGCATCGGTCTGGCCCAGGCAGTTGCGCCAGGCGGTCACCCCGTCGAAGCGGCTGTAGATCGCGCTGGAGGGAACCGGCAGCGGATCGCTGCCTTCGGCATAACGCGCCTTCGCCCGCTCCGAGGTGAAATCGTTGCCGGTGACGGCCTGGTAGACGGTCGACAGGTTGGTGGCGTGGGGATCGCCGGTGAAGGGACTGCCGAGGGCGATGACCTGGCGGATGTCCTGCGGGTCGCGGCGCGCGGCCTCGCGCGCGATCACCCCGCCCAGGCTCCAGCCGACGAGACTGACCTTGCGGCCGCTCTGCGCGCGGATTTCGGCGATCCGCCGCGCCATGTGCTCGCCGTTCTCGCCGACCGTGTGATGATCGAAGTTCCACCCCAGGTCGAGCGGGTGCACGTCATAGCCCCACTGCATCAGGAACGCGCGCAGCAGCACGGTCATGTAGTCGTTGGTGGCGAAGCCGGGCAGGACCATGACAGGATGCCCGTCGCCCCTCGGGACCGTCGCCAGCATCGGCAAGGTCATCATCAGGGTCGTCATTTCGAGGGTGAAGCGCAGCGGCTCGCTGAATGCCAGGCCGAAGTGGGGCGAGCGGATCTCTCCGGTATCCGGCGACATGGCTTGGTCCAGACCTTTCGCAGCGAATGTGAAGGCGTTCAAATGGTATCCCCTGCTTCAAGGACCCGTCGCACACGACGGGCCGGGCCGACGAAAATCCCTTCCCCGTATGGCTTGCGGACAAGCTGACAGACAATGTCCGGATCGCACCCTAGCGTTTTGATGAGTCGGAATCTCGGCCCAGCCGGGCATAAAGCCCACAATCACCAAGCGAGTCCAATTTTCGGAAACACCATGCGTCCCATTGCCGACGGCCTTTTCACTGCAGAACACCCGCCCCGCCTGATCGGCGGGCGCGCGAAGGTTGGCGGCCGGATCGTGTTTCCCTGCCCGGACAACGACCGGTTCGAGCCCGTGCCGCTGCAGCGCGAAGGCACCTTGTGGTCCTACACGATCCAGCGCTTCCGCCCGAAGAGCCCGCCCTACGCGGGACCCGAGGCGTTCCGCCCCTGGGCGATCGGCTATGTCGAACTGCCCGGCGAAACCATCGTCGAGGCGCGGCTGGCCAACGTCGACTTCACCGACATCAAGATCGGCATGCCGCTGCGGCTGACCCAGGTCGCGCTCGACCCCGACGCCTCCGACCCGGTCGCCATCCCGGCCTTCGAACCTGCAGGAGAAGCGGCATGAGCGACGTTTGCATCGTCGGGGTGGGCATCCACCCGTTCGGTCGCACCGACGGCATGTCGGGCGTCGACCAGGGCGTCTTCGCGATGCGCGAGGCGCTGAAGGACGCCGGGATCGAATGGCCCGACATCCAGTTCGCCTATGGCAGCTCGGACGCGGCCGGCAATCCCGACACGATGGTCGACCAGCTCGGCCTGACCGGGGTCCAGTTCATCAATGTCCGCAACGGCTGCGCGGCGGGCGGCTCGGCGCTGTTTTCCGCGCAGATGGCGATCAAGTCGGGCGAATACGACCTCGGCGTGGCGATCGGTTTCGACAAGCATCCGCGCGGGGCCTTCGACGCCAAGCCGAGCGAGTACAACCTGCCCGAATGGTACGGCGACGCCGGCTACATGGTGACGACGCAGTTCTTCGCGATGAAGATCATGCGCTACATGCAGCTCAACGGCATTTCGCGCACCACGCTGGGCCGCGTTGCGGAGAAGGCCTTCCGCAACGGCGCGTTGGCCCCGCATGCCTGGCGGCGCGAGCCCGTGCCGCTCGACGTGATCCTCGATGGCCCGATGGTCAGCGATCCCTATTCCAAGTTCATGTTCTGCTCGCCGGGCGAAGGCGGGGTCGCGCTGATCCTCGCCAGCGAGAAGAAGGCGCGCGAACTGGGCAAGCCGCTGGTGCGCCTCAAGGCCGCGACCATGCGCACCCGCCCGCCGGGCAGCTTCGAGGTCTTCGCGCCGTCGATCGACGTCGAGCGCGGGGGCTCGGCCACCAAAATCGCCAGCCGCGACGCCTTCGCCATGGCCGGGATCGGCCCCGAGGACATCGCCCTCGCCCAGTTGCAGGACACCGAGGCCGGCGCCGAGATCATGCACATGGCGGAGAACGGCTTCTGCGCCGACGGCGAACAGGAACGCTGGCTGGCCGAGGGCCGGACCGATATCGGCGGCAGGCTGCCCGTCAACACCGACGGCGGCTGCCTGGCCTGCGGCGAGCCGATCGGCGCCTCAGGTCTGCGCCAGGTCTACGAAAATGTCGTGCAATTGCGCGGTGACGCGGGTGCGCGCCAGGTGCCGGGCTCGCCGCGCACCGCCTACAGCCATGTCTATGGTGCGCCGGGCGTGTCGGCCGTGACGATCCTGGAAATCTGAGCCATGAATATCGACCTGTCCCCTGAAGATACCGCCTTTCGCGACGAAGTGCGGGCGTTCCTCAAGGACAACCTGCCCGCGCAGGTGAAGCGCGGCGCCGTCAGCTCGCCCACGGTCTTCGTCGAGCCCGAGATCGGCCAGCACTGGAACGACGTGCTCAACGCCAAGGGCTGGCTGGGCTATCAGTGGCCTCAAGTGGTGGGCGGCACAGGCTGGAGCCCGGTGCAGCGCTACCTGTTCGAGAAGGAATGCGCGCTGGCCGGCGCCCCGAACCTGACCGTGCTCGGCCTCAAGCTCGTCGCGCCGGTGATCTACACCTTCGGCACCGAGCGGCAGAAGGCGCTCTACCTGCCCCGCATCCTGTCGGGCGAGGACTACTGGTGCCAGGGATTCTCCGAGCCGGGCTCGGGTTCGGACCTTGCCTCGCTCAAGACCCGCGCGGTGCGCGACGGCGACCGCTACATCGTCAACGGCTCGAAGATCTGGACCACCCACGCGCACTGGGCGAACAAGATCTTCTGCCTCGTGCGCACGGGCACCGAGGGCCCCAAGCAGGCAGGTATCTCGTTCCTGCTGGTCGACATGGACCAACCGGGAATTACGGTCCGCCCGATCCTGACCCTCGCCGGCGACCACGAAGTGAACGAGGTGTTCTTCGAGGACGTCTCCGTCCCGGCCGAAGACCTCGTCGGCGAGGAAGGCCAAGGCTGGGCCATCGCCAAGTTCCTGCTGGAGAACGAGCGCGGCGGATCGTGCCATGCGCCCAAGCTGCTCTACGATCTCGACCAGATTGTCAGCGCGGCGCTCGACCAGCCCGACGGCCGCGGCGGCATCCTGGCCGACGATCGCGACTGGAAGCGCCGCACGGCCCGGCTCCGGCTGCGCGCGCAGGCGCTCGAAATGATCGAGCTGAAGATCCTGTCCGAGGTCGCCAAGGGCCGCAAGCCCGGCCCGCAGACGTCGGTGACCAAGATGCTGGCTTCCAACCTGCGCCAGGACATCGACCTGCTCGCGGTGGACCTCTACGGGCCCGCGGGACTCGAACTCGACACCGCCCGCCCGCTCTACGGCGACAACGCGCCCAAGCCGCTGGAGACGCCCGAGTCTCAAGTGGCCTCCGCGCGCTATCTCAACAGCCGGGCGTGGACCATTTTCGGCGGCACCAACGAGGTGCAGGCCACCATCATAGCGAAGACCGTGCTCAACCTCTGAGCACAAGGGAGAGGATCAAATGCAACTGAGCCGCGAAGAACTGGTGCAGGCATTCAGCCGGATGTGCACGATCCGTGCCTTCGAGGAACGCCTGCATGACGAGATCGCCACCGGCGAGATTGCCGGCTTCACGCACCTCTACTGCGGGCAGGAAGCCGTCGCGGTGGGCGTGTGCGACCATCTCGACAACAACGACAAGATCGTTTCGACCCATCGCGGCCACGGCCACTGCCTCGCCAAGGGCTGCGACGTGACCGACATGATGAAGGAGATCTGGGGCAGCAGCGAAGGCCTGTGCAAGGGCCGCGGCGGCTCGATGCACATCGCCGACGCTGACAAGGGCATGCTCGGCGCGAACGGCATCGTCGGCGCCGGCGCCCCGATCGCGGTCGGCGCGGCCCTCTCGCTCAAGCTCGACGGCAAGGGCAAGGTTGCAATCACCTTCTCTGGCGACGGCGCCTGCAACCAGGGCACGACCTTCGAGGCGATGAACATGGCGGTGGTGACCAAGGCGCCGTGCATCTTCGTGTTCGAGAACAACCACTATTCCGAACATACCGGCTTCGAATACGCGGTCGGCACCAACAAGGACATCGCCAGCCGTGCCGAAGCCTTCGGCATGAAGGTGTGGCGCGGCGACGGCTGCGACTTCACGTCGGTCTACGAGACCATGCGCGAAGTGCTCGAATATGTCCGCGCAGGCAACGGCCCGGCGGCGGTCGAGTTCGACACCGAGCGCTTCTACGGCCACTTCGAAGGCGATCCGCAGCGCTATCGCGGCAAGGGCGAGCTCGACCGGATCCGCGAGACGCGCGACTGCCTGAAGATCTTCCGTGCGCAGGTCACCGGCGCCAAGCTGCTCGACGACAAGGAGCTGGACGAGATCCAGAAGGCGGCGATCGCCAGCGTCGACGACGCGGTCGAAGCATCGCGCGCGGCCGCCCGGCCGACCGCGGCCGACGTCACCAACGACGTCTACATCGAATATTGAACGGGAGCGGATCGATGGCAAAAATGATGTATCGCGATGCCGTGCTGTCCACGCTCTTCGAGGAGATGGAGCGGGACGAAAGCATCGTCGTGCTGGGCGAGGACGTGGTCGGCGGCATGGGCACGCCGGGCGGGCCCGAAGCGATCGGCGGGATCTGGTCGACCTCGACCGGCCTGTTCGGCAAGTTCGGCGCCGGCCGCGTGATCGACACGCCGATTTCCGAGAGCGCCATCGTCGGCGCGGCGGGCGGCCTTGCGCTGACGGGCAAGCGTCCAGTGGCCGAGTTGATGTTCGCCGACTTCATCGGCGTCAGCCTCGACCAGATCTGGAACCAGATCGCCAAGTTCCGCTACATGTTCGGCGGCAAGACGCGCTGCCCGGCGGTGATCCGCATGGCCTATGGGGCCGGCTACAACGCCGCCGCGCAGCATAGCCAGAGCGTCCACCACATCCTGACCGGCATGCCCGGCCTGAAGGTGGTGATGCCGTCCACCCCCGAAGACGTGAAGGGCCTGCTGCGCACCGCGCTGCGCGGCGACGACCCGGTGATCTTCCTCGAGCACAAGGCGCTTTACGGCATCGAGGGCGAAGTGCCCGAAGGCGACTACACCATCCCCTTCGCCCACGCGCGGCAGGTCCGCGCCGGGCAAGACGTCACCATCGTCGCCACCGGCATGATGGTGGGCATCGCCGAAGTGGCCGCCGATGCGCTGGCGGAGGAAGGGATCGGCTGCGACCTGATCGACCCGCGCACCACCAGCCCGCTGGACGAGGAGGCGATCCTCGATTCGGTCGAGTTCACCGGCCGCCTGGTCGTGGTCGACGAAGCGCCGCCGCGCTGCAACCTGGCCACCGACATCTGCGCCATCGTCGCGGAAAAGGCCTTTGCCAGCCTCAAGGCGCCGCCGCAGATGGTGACCGCGCCGCACTCCCCCATTCCTTTCGCCCGCGAGCTGGAATCGGCGTACATCCCCTCGTCCGATGCGGTCGAGGCGGCTGTCCGCAAAGTCCTGAACTACCGCTGAGGAGGCGAGCATGAGCACACTGCGCCCCTTCTGCATGCCCAAATGGGGCATCGAGATGACCGAAGGGACCATCGCCGAATGGATGGTGGCCGAAGGCGCCGCCTTCAGCAAAGGCGACGTCCTGTGCCTGATCGAAACGGCGAAGATCACCAATGAGGTCGAAGCCGAACGCGACGGCGTGCTGAGCCGGATCGTCGTGCCCGCCGGTGGCGAGGCCGAGCCGGTCGGCGCCCTGCTGGCGATCTTCGGCGACGGGTCCGAGGACGCCTCGGCGCTCGACGGCTTCGTGGAAAGCTTCGTACCTGCCGAAAGCACCGGCAGCGCGGGCAAGAAGACCGCGAAGAAGCCCGCCGCGCCGTCGCCCGCCCCGGCCCCGGCCAAGCAGGCGATCAAGATCGACACCAACCGTCCGATCAGCCCCGAGGCGCTCAAGCTGGCCGAAACCGAAGCGGTCGATATCTCCGGGATCGAAGGGTCGGGCCGCAACGGCCGGATCACCTTCCAGGACGTGCAGCAGGCCCTGCGCGGCCCGGCCTCGCCGCAATTGCGCGGCCCCGTGGCCGTTACCGCGGAAGATCGCTCTGTCTTCGCCTCGCCACTCGCGCGCCGCATCGCCGCGCAGAACGGCATCGCGCTGGCAGGGGTCACCGGCACCGGCCCGCGCGGCCGCATCAGCAAGAAGGACGTTCTCGCGCTGATCCAGGCCGCCGCGCCGGCGCGCTCGGCCGAGTTCATTCTGGTCGACAACACGCCCGTCGCGGTGCCCTTCGACACCGTGCGCAAGGTCGTGGCGCGCCGGCTGACCGCGGCCAAGCAGGACATCCCGCACTTCTACCTGCGGATCAGCGTCGCGGTCGACGCGCTGCTCGCGCTGCGCAAGACCGCGAACCTCGTGCTCGGCACCAAGGCGAGCGTCAACGACTATATCGTGCTCGCTTCGGCCATGGCGCTCGCGCAGCACCCAGAGGTCAACGTGCAGCTGCACGGCGAGGAAGTGCACCGCTTCCCCCACGCCGACGTGGCGGTGGCGGTCGCCAGCCCCAAGGGACTGGTCACGCCGATCGTGCGGCAAGCGAACCGCATGCGGATCGAGCAGGTCGCGGGCAAGACGCGCGAGCTGATCGACAAGGCGAGCGCGGGGCGTCTGTCCTACGAGGACATGGACGGCGGCACCTTCACGGTGTCCAACCTCGGCATGTTCGGGATCGAGCAGTTCGACGCGATCATCAACCCGCCGCAATGCGCGATCCTTGCCGTCGGCGCGGCCGTGCGGCAGGCGGTGGAGACCGGCGACGGCGACATCGCCTTCGAAAGCCGCATCCAGCTCACGCTGTCGGTCGACCATCGCGCCATCGACGGTGCGGCGGGCGCCGGCTTCCTCGCCACGCTCAAGAGCCTGATCGAGCAGCCCGAACAGCTGTTCGCCTGACCGCGCAAACCCTGACCGAGCAAACAAGGACCAAGCCATGCCCAAGCCCGGCTCCATCTCCGGCTTCGCGCCGATCTCGCAGATGGCCTATGTGCCCAGCGATTTCGACGCGGCCATCGCCTACTGGACCGAGAAGATGGGCGTGGGTCCGTTCTTCCTGTTCGAGAACATCGCGCTCGACGACATGCGCTATTGCGGCGAGCCGACCGACGCACACTTCACCGTGGCGATCGCCTATTGGGGCGACGTGCAGATCGAGTTGGTCAAGGGCGAGAACGACGCCCCTGCCCACTACAACGGCGAATACGGCGTGAAGGACCAGCTGCACCACGTGCTGCAGTTCGTCGACGACTTCGACGCGTCGATGCACGAAGTCGCGGCGGTGGGCGGCAAGGTCGTCGTCTCGGGCGGCTTCGGCGGCGGCAAGGTCGCCTATGTCGACCTGGGCGCGGGTCCGGGCGGGCTGGTCGAGATCCTCCAGCCCGGCGAAGGGGCCGCGGGCCTGTTCGAGATGATCAAGTCGGCCGGCATCGACTGGGACGGCAGCGATCCCGTGCGCCGGCTGGGCTAGCCCGCCGCGGTCTGGTCCCATGTCGACAGGTGCGAATGCCAATCTCGGCGCCGGCGAAGTCCGCAGCGCGTTCGACCAGGCGGCGCTCGCGCGCTGGATGGCCGATCACGTCGACGGGTTTTCGGGTCCGCTGGAGATCAGCCAGTTCAAGGGCGGCCAATCCAACCCGACTTATCGCCTCGACACGCCGGGGCGCCGCTATGTGATGCGCAAGCGTCCGCCGGGGCCCCTGCTCAAGGGCGCGCACGACGTACTGCGCGAAGCGCGGGTGATGTCCGCGCTCGGGCCCACGCCCGTTCCCGTGCCGCACGTCTTCGCAACCTGCGAAGACGACAGCGTGATCGGCACGGCCTTCGTCGTCATGGAAATGGTCGAAGGGCGCATCTTCTGGGACGCCGCCCTGCCCGAAGTTCCCAGGGCCGAGCGGGCGGCGCATTTCGACGCGATGAACGCGACGATCGCGGCGCTCCATTCGGTCGACCACGAAGCGGTCGGGCTGGGCGACTACGGCAAGCCGGGCAACTACTTCGCGCGCCAGATCGGGCGCTGGTCGAAACAGTACCTCGCCGACGAACTCGCCGGTCGCGATCCCGACATGGACGCGCTGGTCGGATGGCTGCCCACCGCCATCCCCGCAGGTGACGAGACCTCGCTCGTCCACGGCGATTTTCGCTGCGACAACATGATCTTCCATCCCGAGCGGCCCGAAGTCGTGGCCGTGCTCGACTGGGAGCTTTCGACGCTGGGGCACCCGCTCGCCGATTTCGCCTATCACGCGATGATGTATTCGATGCCGCCCGATATCGTCGCCGGACTGGGCGGCGCGGACCCGGTCGCGCTCGGGCTGCCGGGCGAGCGCGACTATGTCGACGCCTATTGCCGGCGAACGACGCGCAGCGGCATCGACAACTGGGATTTCTACATCGCATTCAACTACTTCCGGCTGGCGGCGATCTTTCACGGGATCAAGGGCCGGGTGCTGCGCGGCAACGCATCGTCGGCGAGCGCGCAGGAACGCGCCAAGGCGTTCCCGCGCCTCGCCCGGCTGGCGCGTGAGGCGATGACGCGCTGCGCCTGACCGGCAGGTCCGGCCAGGTCAATCCCTCTCAGGTCAGACCGTGCTCGCCCACGCGACGATTCCGCAGGCGAGCGTCAGCAGCCCCATCCGCGGCCAGCTGATCGTCTCTCCCAGCAAGGGCCCCGCCAGCAGCATGGCCGCCAGCGGCACCGTTGCCGCCAGCAGCGGCATCAGCAGGCTGAGCGGCGCGCCGCCGCGCAGCAGCACGGCCAGCGAATAGAGCGAGACCGCGTACGTCAGCGCACAGGCGATCGACCACGCGGGGCGGGTGAAGGCGGCGGTGTAGCCGAGCATGATGCTGCCACCGACCTGCCCAAGGGCAACGATGACGAACAGCACGATGACGCGCAGCGTGAGGCCCTCGGCGATCATTGCGCGGTCAGTCCGCCGTCGACAGTGAATTCGCTGCCGGTGATGTACTTCGCGCGGCCGGAAAGCAGGAACGCGATCATGTGGCCGATATCCTCCGGTTCGCCCATGCGTTGCATCGGGATCGACGCGTTGATCGCGTCGTACTGGTCGGGATTGTCCGCGATCGCGACCTTCTGCATGTCGGTCCAGATCACGCCGGGATGGACCGAGTTGGCCCTGATCCCCTTCGCCGCGACTTCGAGCGCCAGCGACTTGGTATAGAAGCGCACCCCGCCCTTGCTGGCGGCATAGGCGCTCGCGCCGGGAATGCCGACGAGGCCGGCCACCGACGAGAGGTTGACGATGGCGCCCGCGCCCTGCGCCTCCATCTGCGCAAGCACTGCGCGGCAGCCGAGGTACACGCTCTTGAGATTGACATCGAGCTGGCGGTCCCAGCTCGCCGGATCGAGATCGGCGGTCCAGCGCAACACGGCGATGCCGGCGTTGTTGACGAGGCCGTCGATGCGGCCGGTGTCGGCCACGACTTGCGCGACCAGCGCATCCCACGCGGAGGGATCGGTGACGTCGTGCGCGACGCCCTCGGCGGCGAGGCCCTCGTCGCGCAGTTCCTGAGCGCGCGCGGCCACGCCTGCTCCGTCGATGTCGGTCAGGTAGACCTTGGCGCCCTCGCGGGCCAGCAGGCGGGCGGTGGCGAAGCCCAGCCCGGCGGCGGAGGCCGCGCCTGTCACGATCACGGTTCTCTGGGTCACGTCAGCAATCTCCGGTGTCAGGCGCTGCGCAGCCATTCGCGGTCATAGGAAAGGTCCCGCGTGTCGTGGCGGCCGAGCAGGCAGGCGGCGAGGTCGGTGGAAAGGAAGCCATCGGCGGCGCGCTCCTTGCGCGCCCAGTCGACCAGTTCGCTGCGATGGGCGAAGCGCCATTCGTCGCCGCGCCGTTCGTAGCGATCGACGTAGCGGCCGCAGATCAGCATGTCCCACGGCTCGCCGTCCTCGAGGATGCAGTGGAAGGCATAGTAATAGACCTCGCCAAAGGCCCGGTCGCCTTCCACTTCGATCAGGTGCTGGCCGATGATGTGCTGGTTCGAAAGATGCTCGGTCAGCAGGTCCTGCGCGAAATTGACGAAGTCCGGCCCGCCGCCCTTGAAGATGCCGTAGTCGGTGGTCGAATCCGGCCAGAAGGTGGCCATCTGCAAGTCGCGGTCGAGCCGGTCCTGCCCGCGCATGTAGCGCGCCGCAAGATCGCGGATCGCGTCCTTCGCGATGAGGGTGGCGAGGTCAGTCATCCGGGCTCCCGCAGCCGATCCCGGCAGGCCCCGATTGCCGGGTGCCGCGTGCCGCTTGGTACTTGCGTCACAGTGGCACGCGGCGCGGTCCCGGTAGACTGAGACTTTGGCTAGGCGCTCAATAGTCCATCCGCGCGGAGCCCGGTTCGCGGGGGGTCTGCAAGGGGTTCGAGAACAACGCGCGCTCGGCCAGCGCGGTGTCGAAGAAGGCGTGCATCTCGATGATCCTGCCGTCCTCGAAACGGAAGATCTCGCAATAGGTCTGGTCGTAGAGATCGCCGGCGCGGGTCGGCCCGCCGCCTTCCATGATCGCGACGACGCGCTCGTCATCGGCGCACATCACCTTCCAGCGCCGTGCGAAGGCGATGCCTTCGGGCACCAGCGCGCCGTGGACTTTCTCGGCGATGAGGTCGTCGGTCACCATCGCCTTCCCCTCGAGCCGCCCCGATGCGGGCGTGGTGCCGAGCATGTGGATGACGATATCGTCGTGATACATCGCCTCCGCCTCGGCCCACTCGCCATCGTGCATGTGCTGGAAATAGCGGTTGAGCAGGTCGATGTTCTGCTGCCTCGACATGGCGGCGATCCTTTCCGTCGGCTGGCGGCGCGCTCACGCGCCGGGAGGGTTGTCGGCTTCGACCGGGTTCGCGGCCATGATGTCGCGAAGCGCGCGCCCGAGGATCAGACCGTCGATGGTCGCCACGTAGTGCGCGATGCGGCGCTCGTCGCTGCTCAGGATCGGCCCCGCGAATGCGGTCGAGCGCATGCCCGCCTGGACATGCTCGACGAGGTCGATGTCCTCGCCCAGCACCTGGTTGACCACCGGGTGGTTGCGCACGCCCCATTCGAGCACGTCGCCCACCGGCGCCTCGCCGCCGCGCGCCACGCGGTGAGTATAGGGCGCAACGCTCTCGCCCGGAGCCAGCGGGGCGCACATGATGAAGTCGAAATACATCCGCTCCGGGTCGCCGCCGGGATGCGGGCGATAGCGCATCGCCACGTAGAACTCGGGAAAGAGGTTGAAGTGCACGCTGGGGAACAGCATGTAGTGATAGGCGTCGCTCAACTGGCTGTCAGCCAGCGTGGCATAGGGGAAAACCGTGTCGTCCTGCTGCGACCGCTTGGCCTGCTGCACGGCGCGGCGAACGTCGGTGGCCTTGCCTTTGAACGTCGCCGGATCGATCCCGCTGGCCTGAAGTAGCGCCGCCAGCGCCGGGTTCACGCCCTCCTGGTCCGCGTAGAGCCGGCTCGGCCGCCCGTACTCGTTGACCATGTAGCTGTGGATGCCGAGCAGGGTGATCGGCGCATCCTCGTTGCCCCACGAAAGGATGTCCGAGTGCAGCGCCTGGAAGTGATAGCTCTCGCTGAAGGCGTCGAACGTGGTCTTCCAGTTGCAGGCGAATTCGAAGGTCTTGTAGTCTACGATCGTCGCCCGCTCCATGCGATAGGCTTCGAGCCTTTCCGCGAGCGGGCCTAGGAATTCGCGCAGCGGCGGAGCCTCGTCGTCGAGCGTGAACCACGTCCAGCCGGCGAAACTTTCGACCCGGAACGTGCGCAGCGAGGTGCAGGCGGGATCGCTCAGGATCCGTTCGTCGAAGCGCTCGCGATAGGGAACGTGCTCCAGCGCCCCGTCGTGCCCGAACACCCAGCCGTGAAAGGCGCAGGTGAACCGCGGCGCGAAGGCCGGGCCGTCGCCGCCCGGCAGCAGGCGGTTGCCGCGGTGCCGGCAGACGTTGAAGAACCCGCCGATCGACCCATCCGCGCGGCGCACGAACAGCAGGCTTTCGCGGCCCAGCGTGTGGATGAAGACATCGCCGGTCTCGGGAATTTCCTCTTCGCGCGGCCCCATGTGCCAGACCCTGGCCCACACATGGTCCCATTCCTCGGCGGCGCGCTCGCGCGACCAGTACCATGACGGGTCGATCCGCTGGTCGTTGGTGTCCGGCATCGCATCGCTCTCCACTCGCCCGGGCGCATTCGTGCAGCGGCACTTCCGGATCCGCTTGGCCGGGGATTCTGCCGCTACCCGGGAGATACGAACGATGGGCGCACACCGGAATTGGCGGAAATGCCAGGCCCGTCCGGGTCGGCACACGCCGAACGCTGGCCCTGGCTGGGGGCATGAGCGGCACTGGCCGCCAGCCTCCTGGTCGTCTTGCCGTACTCAGTAACTGTACGACTGCCCTCCATCGATGGTTATGGTCGCGCCGTTAATATAACCCGCCTCGCCCGATAGCAGGAAGGCGACAAGCGGGGCCACTTCGTCCGGCCTGCCGAACCGGCGCATCGGGTTCGGTTCGACGAACTTCGCACCCGCCGCCTCCCAGTCTTCGCCGGCAATCTGCCGCAGCGATCCCTCGACCATCGCGTTCATGATCGCGCCTGGCGCGATTGCATTGATCTGAATACCGTACTGCCCGTATTCAACCGCGCTGTTGCGCGTGAGACCGACCACGCCGAGCTCGCCTGCGATCTCGACCAACCCCACGTCGCATCCTATGTGCGCCGTGGTGGCGCCAGCAGCCCGATCACGAGGTCCGGCGTCAGAATCTGCGGTAGTATCCGCGGTTGTCCCGAAGTCGGGTAGAACAGGTAAAGCGGAACGCCGGCCCTGCCGTTATCTGACAGCAGGCGCGTTACGGCCGGATCGTTCCGCGTCCAGTCGGCTTCCATCATCACCGCCCCGGCCCGGGCAAAGGCGTCGCGCACGCGGGCCGGAGAGAGGCTGCTCGCTTCATTGACCTTGCAGGTCAGGCACCAGCTGGCGGTGGCGTAGACCAGCACGGAACGATGCTGGCGGCGCAATTCGGCAAGGCGCGGGGGCGAATACGCGACGACGGAGCCATCGCTTGCCGCCGTCGTCGCAGTACCTTCCGCCTGGTAGGGCACCGCTCCGCCCAGCGCGAGCGCACCCGCCGCCACCAGCGCGACCGGCCAGCCGTGCCGCTCGCTGCGCTGGCGCAGGCCCCACCACCACAGCGCGGCGCCCAGCAGGAACGCCGCGGCGAGGCCGCGCGTCATCGCGTCGACCCCGGCCTGCTTGCCGAGCAGCCAGGCGAGCGCGAGCGCGGTGGCGAACATCGGCAGGCTGAGCAGGCGGCGCACCGTCGCCAT
>JAJXVK010000033.1 GCA_021782155.1 Pseudomonadota bacterium | reverse complement strand
ACAAGTTGATCGCCGACTATTCCGCTTCGTTGGCCGGTGCGACGATGTTTGTCGACGGCAATGCCGTAACGCTGCAGTCGGATGGATCGACCGTTGTGACAAAGTCTGACCATGCATCGATCGAGAACCATTCATTGGCGCTCGATCTGCCGGCAGGCGAAGCAGCTTCGGGTTCGATCAGCTTCCGGATCGAACCTATCTGAGCTTTCCCCGCAGGGGCTCAAGGCACGGAAAGACTAGGGCAATCGGTCGTTGTCGTATCGGTGCTGACCAGCGGCGTCACCGTGATGGTCAGGGTGTCCGAATAGGTGGGCGAAGGGTTCTTGCCCTGCCCCCCTTCGAGCAGCGACGCGCGGATGCGGAGCTGGTTGTCCGAAATGAGTCCGGCGCGCTCGCAGTTCTGGGTGATCACCTGATTGCCCGATGAATTGTCGACGTCATAGCCAAGAAAGTGCAGTTGGTAGCCGATCTGGTCATTGACCGTCGCTGCGCCCGGTTTCTTGAGCAGGTAACCGTTGGCTGACGAAACCGTCACATTGTAGGCACCCGAACTCAGCACCGAAACATAGTTGTTCGGCGAGGTGATCTGCGGCGAAGTGGCCAGCGACGCGGTCGAGATATTGCCGATTTCGCCGAAATCCAGCGCACTCCCGGCATAATAGGTGCGCAGTGCGCTCAATACGTGGACGTCGATGGTGATCGCGTTGGCCTGGTCGGTCGGCGTGTCGACGTTGGCCAGACCGCCGGTGCCGCGGCAGACATAGCGGATGCCGAAACTGATCGGCTTGCCGGCGCTGAGATCGGCGCCGGGCGGAACCGTGACCAGGATGTTGAACGTCGCCGTATCCGGCTGCGAGGCGCCACCGAAGATATAGGCGATCTGGCCCGCGGTGTTCGTACTGATCGTTGGCAGGTTCGACGGAACCGAATTCTCGTCGTAAAGCACGTTGTAGTATGTGGTGCCGCCCGGCTCGGTCGCCTGCACCTGGTAGGCGGGGCTGCCGGTGGGCCTGGTCAGGACGAAGTAGACTTCCTGCGTCTTCGCGCCGCCCGTGCCGACTATGCGCGTCAGGGTCAGTGGAATCGAGACTTGCTGCAAGCCCTGCGTCCCGAAGGGATCGTAATAGATCGCTTCCGGCGCGACAGCCGAGCCGGTCACTCCGCACGTGCCGGACGGTGCCGCGGCATGAGCCTGCCCATTCCAGGCCAGGGCCGCCAGGGGCAGCAGGGCGCGTATCCACTTGCGTAGCGTCTTCATCGTGTCACTTTCCGATCGGCCGTATCGTCCCGAGTTCGACGACGCCCTTGGCATCCTTGGGAATCGTGATCTCGTAGACCGATTTCTTCTGGTCGAGCATTTCAAGCCTCCAGTTGCCCGGTGCCAGGCCGGTCGCACCGAAGCGGCCCTGGCGATTGGTGAACATCGTCACGGGCGGATTGTCGGGGTGGGCAAGCTCGGTCGCCTTGCCGGCAACCAGCGAAACCGGATCGCCATCGATGTCGAGCATCGTACCGATCGCGGTGTAGTGGTAGTCGGAGCCCACGACGAGCTTGTAACCGCTGCGATAGCCCGGGAAGAGCTTGAACGATCCCTGTCCGATGTCGACACCCGGCGCCGCATTCGGCGTATCCACCGTCACCGTCCGTTCGGCGTAAGACGAGAGGCTCGGCATGGTTGCCGCGCCAAGGCTTCCGCTGTCCGCAGAAAAGCCGAATGGCGAGGGGTCAACCACGACATTGGTCTTGTCGAGGCTCTTGTGCGGCTCGACGATGGCGAAGCTGTCGTAGATCGGGCGCCCCACCGATACCGCGCCGTCGGCCAGGGCGATCGACGTTCCGACCCGGAAGTTGGTCCGCTGGCTTAGGTCAGAGCCGAAGTCGCGTGTAAAGGTGCCGAACTGGCTGACGCCGAGTTCCGCCCGGTTGGTGAAGTAATTCGCGTTGACGCTGTAGTCCGACCCATAGTCGGAGCGTTCGACGTCCGCGGTCACGTTGTAACTGCCCACAGCGCTGCCATGCAGCATCTGGTAGGACGTACGGATACGGTTATCGCGGGAATCGTACTCTGTGCGCACGCTGGACGACTGGCCAAGCCGCACTGTCAGGGTGAGGAAGCCGCTGAAGTCCTTGCCTCGCGAATCCTCCTGATAGCGTGCCTCGGCAGTCATGCTTGCAGTGGGCGAAAGCCGCCAGCCAGCTAACAGCCGATAGTTGTGAAGGTCGGGATTCGTGTCACGGCCCTTCGAGAAGCGGGCGTCGAACCCGGCGTAGAAGCGCGGATTGAATGCGTGCGTATAGCTGGCGCCAACTTCATATTTGTATGGGTTTTCCGCCAGGAAGAAGGTCACAGGTGCAAAGTGGCGACTGCGATGTTCGGCGAAGAAATTGAGCGTGTCCGCCTGACCGTCATTGTGCTGGATCAGGCGCTGGAAGTTCGCCTGGACCGCAAGTCCGTCACCCAGTCCACGCGTATGACTGTAGGCGATGCTGGTACCGATCGTTCCGAACGGAGTGCCGATCACCGCCTCTGCGCCGCCCATCTGGACGTTGCCATCTGCCTGGAAATTGGTGCCAAGGGTCAATGCGTCGCTGATGCCGCGGCGATAGAAGCCCGACATGATCAATTGATCGGTATAGTGCGGACCTGAAAGTCCCAGCGGGGCCTTGACGCCGGCATATAGCCCGAATTCGCTCAAGCCCTTGGCCAGTTGGGTCTGGTCGATGAACATGTTGAACCTGAGCACTTCGGTGCGCCCGGTATCGTCCAGCACGTTCAGGCGAATGTCGTTCGCGCCCTGTGCGAAGGGAAAGTCACGCAGGTTGTAGTTGCCGGGGGCCAACTGCAGCCGCCGCACCTGTTCACCGTTTACCAGAACCTCGACCGTCGACGGCCGCTCAAGGGTGAAGGTCTGGTCGCCGCGCGGACGGATGATCTGCTGCGGGTTCAGGACGCTGTAGGAGCGAAAGATCGAAAGTCCCGCGATGTCGGGAGAGGTCTGGAAACCGCGAGACTGGGTCTGGAGATCGCCCGCTGTAAAGCGGATCAGATCCTTCATGTCATCGTAGACCAGCCGGCTGCCGATCCGCTGGAAATCCGATCCGCTGCCCCCGGGTGTCCAGATCGCGTCGGACTCTGCGACTACGTCGCCGATCCGCGAGGCGCCGTTCAGGAGGAATACGGGTGGATTGAAGCCGGTGCTCGGTCCGGATTCGACAAGGTCAAACGAACCGCGGACATTCAGATATGCGCTGAAGTCCGCCGACCTTTCAAATTTGCCAATCGAACTGCGATCTAGTGCCGAAACCGAAATACGCCTGGATGCACGCATTTCGACCGGAATCCGGAAATGGAGCTCGAGTGTGCGCGGATCATATTCCACGCCAAGCCCTGTCGAGGCGAAGTCTCCCGGTCCGACGGTCTCCTTGCCCGCAAGGTTGGCGCGCAGGGCATCGAGTATCTTGGGATTGAGCACATCGCCCAGCAACTGGAGCACGCGGCTGGCGGGAAAGCTCAACGAATCGTCCGCACCGATCGTCAGCGGCACATCGCCGAGATAGGCGGCTCCATCACGAGCGGGCACGGTCAACATGATGGGGCGCCCGGTCGGATTCAGGCGCTGCGAGCGTGCCGGGGGGGCGACCGGTGCCGGCGGCGGTCCGGCCGCAAGCATCACCTGGCCCGGCGCTGCTTCCGTCGTTGCGGCATGGACTGCAACGGGCGATAGCAGCGCCAGGAGGCTGGCGCCTGCTAGAAGGTCGAAGCGGATGTACCCCTGTTCCACGACTATCTGTCGAAGCCGAACGACGCCTCGACGCTCCCCTGAGCCGAAGGCAGTTCGACGGGAACCTTTATCGAGCGAACTTGCCCGCCGCCGATCAGTCCGAAGCCCATCGTCTGCTGGATCTCAGCCGATGACAGCGAACGCGAGAAGATCTCCTTGCCCGAGGCGTCCTTCTCCACAATCCGCAGATGGCCGTTGGAAAGGTAGCCGTAGGTGGGCGTGTCGTTGCGCACCTGCAGGACAGGTATCGCCTTGCCCGCCGCATCCTTGCCGATCGTGGCATTGTCGATCAGGATGTGCGGCTTGACTCCATTGGGGCCGACGCTGACCAGGACCTGGAAATTGTAGAGAATCTGGATGGCCGACTGGCCCTCCGGCAGCTTCACGGGAAGCTGCGCGACGGTGATGTAATAGTGGTGACTCGTCTTGATCTGCGGGTCGCCCACGTATTGGACGCGAAAGGTTTGCGTTTGCCCCGGCGGGATCAGCGCCTGCGGCGGGAACACCAGCAAGTCACCGGGATCCTTTCCGGTCTTCTTCACTCCGTCGGGCGTTAGTTCGAGTTCCTGAATGGTCAGTTCGACGGGCAGGTCGTTGGTGAACGTGTTCTCGACAGTCAGCACCTGCGACATCCCCCGCCCCGAGGTTTGCAGGTCAATGACCACGGGTTGAACGGTCATCGCCGTCGCCGCCGGGATTGGCGCTGCGGCCGCGCACAACATGGCCAATGCAAACTTCTCGATATGCTTCACAAATTACCTCCCGATCGGTTCGCGCGGGTTGTCAGCTTGCCGGCGTGAACTGCACGACGATTGAATCGCTGTACTGACCGGCGACCAGCGGCCCGTCGCCCGCCGGCGTTGACAGCCGGATCACCATGTCTCCTTGCGCGGGGTCTGCCGAATTGATCGTCGTCGCACCGGCATCACTCGACTTGGCGATTTGCACGCCCGCCCAGTCGACCTGCACCCGATAGCTGAGAAAGTTGCTGAAACCGCTGCCGGTCACGCTGGCTCCACCGCCCTGAAGTCCGCCGTTGGCGCTGGTAAGCACCACCGAATGCGACGCGTTGCACACGACCGGAAAATCGAGCTCGATCGAACTTGCCAGCGCCAGCGCGGTTTGGCCGTCCACAAGCTGGGTGATCGTCACCTGCCCGTTGCCAGCCCCGTTTGCGGAGAAGCTGGCGTTCTGGGCATTCGTCACTCGCGGCGGATTGATGACGCACGCGATCGGAGCGGTGCCGGCAAGATACATCTGCTGCAGAGCCGGGTCGGTCGTTTGCGCCCGGGCCGGCATGGCCGCCAGAGCGACTGTCGAGCCAGCGATCGCCGCGGCTTGGAAAAGGTGGGTCGTGCGCATCATTGCGGCTCCAGGAAGATGCGCAGCGTGTCGATATAATCACCCGCCAGCAGCGGGGCGTTGACAGCGACATTCGATGCGCCCTGCGCAATGTCGATGCGCAGATCGAGGTCGCCGGCGGCCGGCTCGTCGACCGTTGCGGAACTCTGCTCGGTCCGGCGAACCTTGCCGTCCGTGTCCAGGCGCACGTCGACACCGTCCCACGTCGCACGGGCCTGATAGGGCACCGCATAGGCAAACCCCGTTGCCGCGGCACTGACCCGTCCATCGGTGGGCCACATGCCGTTGTTCTGGGATTCAATGCGGATCCGGTGCGGAAAGTTGCAGACCGCCGCGAAGGCGATCGTCGCGCTAGCCGCCTTCGCGGCCAGCGTCTGCGGATCGGCGAACTGCAGAATGCGCAGCGTGTTTCCGTCGACGCCGCTGAAGTTGACCAGCGAACCGGGTTGCACGCGCGGGTTGTCGATCGCACAGATCACCGGCGCCCTGCCGGTCACGGGCAAAGTCTTGCTTGCCGAATTGCTCTGCGCTGCGGCGGGTTGGGCTAACAGGCTCGCTGCCACCAACGCCAGGCCTGTACACGATGAGCGGCGGCAACCCATCTCAATTCACCGCGGTGAGCGTTACCGTGACCGCACCCTGGTAGTTCGTGTCGGCGACAAGACGCAGCGCGTTGCCGCCCCCGGTGGCAAAGCCGCTGAGCGCAACGGTGATGTCGCCGGTGAAGGCCGTGTTGCGTGTCTGGGTATCTGCCGGATTGCTTGTGGCGGCCGTGTCGAAGCTCGCCGGCGTGGTGGTCCAGCCGCTCGCCGTCGCCACATAGTTGACCATCCGCGAAAAGCCCGAGGGCGGCGTCGCGGTGTAGTTCTGCGCGGTCATTGGCGTCGCCGCCACGTTGATCGTGCTGCGCGTCGAACAGAACGAGCCGGTGATGACCTGGTCCGGTGCGGAAAGGTCGGTCCGCAGCAGGCCTGTGGTCGTGTCGGTGAGTACGCCAAGGTCGAACGTGCCATCGCCCGCCAGCGTCCCGCCGGTGCACATGATCGGGACATTTCCGATGACGGCGAACTGCTTGACCGACGTGTCGGTTGCCGTTCCGCCCGATTGCGCCAGCGCGCTCACGGGAATGGTCGCCAGAACCAGAAGGGGGATGGAGATGAGCAGGCGCATGGTCATTTTCCTGTTTGCGTCAGTTCACGGCAGCCGCCGGTCCAAGCGTAATCACAACGGTTCCGGCGTATTGGCCGGCCACCAGAATACGGTCTCCCGGAACAGTGAAATCTGAAAGCGTGACATCGATATCGGCGATTTTCGGAAGGGGCTGGGTCGTGCCCGTGCCGCTGGATGATGCCGAGGTTCCATCGCCCAACGCGGCGGTTGTCGCTGCGGCATCGCCCGATGTCCATCCGGTGGCTGTCGCCGTGAAGTTGACCGCGCGGGCGAATCCGGGCTGTGGAGGGGAAGTGTCGTCGGCCAAAAGCGCGGTGGCATCGATCTGGACGGCCGACCCCGCAAAGTTGCAGAAGCTTGCCGGCAGGGTCACCGTTTGAGCCGGCAGGGCCGCGATATGACCTGCGCGGGATCCCGAGGTCGCCGCCATTTGCCCCAGATCGACTGTGGCGCTGGACGGATCGCCGAGAATGCAGATCGACGCGACTTGCCCGTTGACCCCGACATTGCCGCGGTCATCGGCACTCGCCTGACCCATGGCCGTCGCGGGTGTCGCCGCGAGGACGAACGCGCCGAGGCCCTGCATGACCTTTGTCGATCTGGACGCCGATGGCATTTGCCCAGGTACTCCTCAGGTGGCCGGTGCAAGCGTGACGGTCACGCTGCCGGTATAGTCGCCCGCCACCAGCAGGCCGTTGGCCGCGGCATTCGAAAGCGCGACGACGACATCGCCGGTGAACATGTTCACGTTGGCGCCGGTGCCGGGGAGCGCATCGGTGCTGTCATCGGTCGCATCGACATTGTTGGCGGTGGCCGTGGCCGTGTAGTCGACCCGGCTGGTGAACCCGGTCGCCGCTGTCGCGACATTGAGCAGGGCATAGGCCTGCACGGTCATTGTCGCGGCGGTGCTGTTGCACCATCCCACAAGCGTCGCACTTTGTCCGTCGACCTTGCTGGTGTCGAGCTTTCCGGCATTCGTGCCGGTCCCGCCCTGTGCCATTTCGCCCAGGCTGATCGTCGCGCTTGGCGTGGTGAACAGGCACCGCTGCGCAACCGAACCGTTGATCGAGACAGTTCCGTCGCTCGACGCCGACTGGGCGGCGGCCGGACTGGCCAGCAGCACCAGCGGGGTGGCGGCAAGAAGGAATATTCTACGCATCGGGATTGCCCTCTCGTGCTCGGTGCGCCTGCGTTCAGCTCATCGGCGTGATCGTGTAATTGATCACCGCCTGGTATGCGCCCGAGGTCAGAACGGCGCCTGCGGCCGTGTGGAAGTTGTTGACCAGGATGTGGACATTGTTGCCGCCGGTCGCGAGCCGGTCGCTCGTGTTGGCGGACGGGGTCGAACCGCCGGCGTCGTCCGTGATGACCGTGGCCGTCGCGGTCGAACTGTCGGCAGAGTCGAGCGTGATCGCCGCGGTGTAGTCGATAGCGCTGGTATAGCCGGTCACGGCGGTCGGCGCGGGCGAGATCGCGAACTGCGGCACGCTCGTCAGTTCGACCTTCACGGTCGCGCCGTTGCATACCAGTTCATGGTCGAACGACGCCGAAAGCCCGGTGGCCAGCGTTCCGTCTGCCAGCGACAATTCGCCGAAGTCCTTGCTGTCGGAAATGGTCGTGGCGCCTCCGAAGGTGCACTTCGAACCGACATGTCCGTCGAGCGTCACGGTGCCGGTCGTGGCGGTCTGAGCGAAGGCCGGCGTGGCCATCGCGGCGGAGGCGGCAAGCCCCGCAATCAGCAGTCTCTTCATCGCAATTCCCCTTTCTCTGCCGGTCGGTTCCGGCCCATCCAGACTTCCCGCGGCCTGATCCGCAGGCATTCGCGAACCCACCTCGTCACGAGGCGGGTGAAATGGTCACTGTCAGCGTGTCGCCATAGGTTCCCGCGATCAGCGTGTCGGTCCCGGCATAGGCGGGTGCCCCGACTTCGATGTACGATCCGGCCAGGTCGTATGACCGGCCAACCAGAAGGCCATTCGACGCAGAGGCGGTACCGTTGAAATTGCACGTCGAGCCGGAGATGCCCTGCTCGATCTGCGCGACCGGGCAGCTGCCGGACACCACGCCGGCATCGGACGCGACATTGAGCGTGACAGTGTAGGGCGCCTTGTCGGTATAGCCCGCCGAAGAATTGCCCGGCGTCGCCTGCAAGGCGCCATTGGCCGAAGACACCGCTATGCGCCAGGGAGCGGTACACTCAGCGGTAAAGCTCACCCGTTCCGACCAGGCAGTGGTATCGATCGCACCGGCATGGACCGCGCCGTTGGGGGCTCCGTTCGTCGCAAATCCGCATGTGCCGCCAACCGATGCCAACACGTCGACGGTCATCGACGCGTGATCCGGACCCAGGCCATAGGGATTGGGATAGTAGGCGGTGATCGGAGCCGTCGAGGCCAGTGCGGGACCACACCAAGCCAGCGCGAGCGAGGCGATCGCTACGCGAAGCAGTTGGCTGTGGTTATGCTTACTTGGTCGCACCTTGTCGCATTCCTTGTGGTCCGGCGACTTCGCCGGACAGATAAGCGGTTTGCTGCGATCCGAATGACCCTGTTCTCGTTCACGAATTCGGTTCGAGGCCGACTCGGACTGACTGGGTTAACGGGTAAGTTAATCCGAAGTGAGGACAAATTAGAAACGGAATCTGGCGCCGCGACGGCCATTGCGACCGCCCGGCCAACAATAGTGACCTCAAGGGCCTGGAAAATAGTGATAAAATTGGGATCGGCCGTCCGCTTGCGCGGCTGTCATGAAGTTAATTTGTTATGTAAATATATATAGTTAACGGTCCTTGTGTTGCAGATCGGCAACGCACGGCGAGGCATCCTGAGGCTCGGTGCTGAACCGGGGGTTTCAAGACCGAATTTAGGCCCGACGGACCGTCCGCCGGGATTTTGTCTGCAAGGCCCTTGCGACCGGGGCACGCTTGCTTGAATGGTTGCATGCCCCGGCGACAGGCTCCACAAGGAAGGGCTTCGCTGGCAAAGAGGCAGTTCTATCGCAATGGAGAATTTCGACCTGGCGATCGTGGGGCAGGGGGTCCTGCCTGGGCTCGTTGCGCTGCTCGTGCGGTCCGCTCGCAAAGATGCGCGCATCTTGCTGCTCACTGCCGATGACGAGGCTGGTGGTCGTGGTCTTGAACTCATGATGGTACAGCATCTGGCCAAGCCGGTTCGCGATGTGCTGGACCCGGCGATTGTCAGCGAATGGCCCGCTTACTATCGATTGCGCTCCGGCACACGCACGCGCAATGACGAGCGGGTGGCCCTGCTTGACCCGGTGCAAATCTGGCTGGAACTGAATCAGCTCGCCCATCCACCCACCATTGTTACCAAATGTGGCGAGGTTGAATGCGTCGGCCACAGTCTGCACTGGTCCGCTGGCGCGGCAATCTGCAACGAGGCCATTGATCTCCGACCTTGGACAAGCGGATTGGCTGACACGCATATCGTGGCGATAGAAGCGAGCGCCCGCCTTGATCTGCCGGTGGTGTCCGATCCTGCCAGTTCCCTGGACGCAGAGCCCGGAGACATCCTTCACTGGATTCCGCTTGGCGACAACCGAATGGCTGTGCGGCATTGGCCCCCCGCAGAAGGGCGGGGCACAAATCCAGGGGTGGCGGTTGATGATCCTCTGATGAACAACGCAAAAATATATCAACTACTCAACGGTATCGTCGAGGAATAGCCTGAAGGGATGGCGCAGGTCGCCGTTATCCAGGACGCGTGGATAGGCGGCGTCAGCACCGAGAGGCGCGAAAATCCTGGGGCTGAAAGGGTCTCGTCCCCCACCCTGTCCCCCACCTTCAGGGGTCATCGTTGTCGTTGTCAGCTAACCCACTGAAAGTGTTGGAGGCCCGAGCCGGAATCGAACCGGCGTAAACGGATTTGCAGTCCGGTGCGTAACCACTCCGCCATCGGGCCAACGCGTGGATTTTCGCGGGTCGGGCGGACCTAGCCGAGCCTCCCTTGCTTGGCAATGGCCATTTTCGGGTGCCCGGCAAGGGCCAGCCCGGGAGCCGCGATCGCGATTGGCCGACCTCAGGGATCGACGAATTCGGGCGCGCGCTTTTCCATCCCGGCACGCACCGCCTCGACCTGGTTCCTCGAATACATCAGTTCATGCTGGGCGATCGATTCGGCCATGAGGATCTCGTCCTCGCCAAGATCGCCCATGCGGTTGGTCAGCATCTTCGCGCCGCGCACCGCGTGGGGGCTCTTGCCAGCAATCTCGCGCGCCAGCGCCATCGCGTCGCCCAGCGGATCGGCCGAGACGTGCGTGGCGAAGCCGTATTCCGCCGCTTGCGCGCCGTTGAATTCGCGGTGGGTGTAGGTGAGTTCGCGCAGCACGTCGTCGCGCACGTTGCCGCGCCAAAGCACATAGCCGGCCATGTCGGGAACCAGCCCCCACTTGGCCTCCATCACCGCAAGCCGCGTGTCGGGATGGACGAAGCGGATGCACGAGCCACTCGCGACCTGCAGCCCGCCGCCGAAGCACACGCCGTGGACCGCGCCGATCACGGGCATCGGCAGCTTGCGCCAGACCATCGCCGCCTGCTGCGCGCGGTTGGCGTTGCCGTGGGTGCGGTCGGTCAGCGAGTTCTCGGTCCAGCGGTCGCTGCGGCCCAGACTCGACAGGTCGAGTCCCGCGCAGAACGCGCGCCCCGCGCCCGACAGCACCACGCAGCGCACGCCGCGCCAGTCGAACAGGCGGTGCCCCGCCTCGATGATCGCGGCGAACATGTCGTCATCGAGCGCGTTCATCTTGTCCGCGCGATCGAGCAGCACGTGCGCGACGTGGTCTTCGACGGTGATCGTCACGCGGTCCCTGATTGTAACGGGGCTCTCGGTCATGGCTTCCTCTCGATGCACTTGTCGCGCACAGATTGCCCGAATGGCGCGCGCGGTCCAGTCCCTTCGTCGCGCGGCACGGCCGAAGATGCCGGCCCGCCGGCCAGCCGGTAGGCTCCGCCCTCCACGGTTTCGACAAGCCCGATGACGCCGGCCTGCGCCAGCTTGGCGCGCAGGCGGCTGACGTGGACGGCGATGCGATTGGTTCCGGGGTCGTGCGCGATGCGGCAGACGGCGTGCAGCAGGTCGCCCTTGCCGAGCGCGCCGCCCGGCCGTTCGGCCAGCGCCCACAGCAGTTCGAACTCGCGCGGATGGAGCCCGATCCGCCGCCCGGCCAGCCACACCGCGCGCGCGGCAAGGTCGAGCAACAGCGGCCCGGCCCGGCGCACCAGCCCGGCGCCGCTTTGCGGCACGAGCAGGCGCATGGCGCGCTGTTCGATCTCCTCGGTGCTGGCCGGAAGGGCGATCGCATCGCCAAATCCCAACGACAGCAGGACGGCACGGTCGGCGCTTGCGGCCACGCCCGCGACCAGCGCGCGGCGGCGGTCGTGATCGCACAGGCGCGCCAGCCCGGCCCGCAATCCGGGCAGCAGCGCCGCGCCGTCGACCAGCATCGCGTGGTTCGCCGCCGCCCGCGTTCCGCAGGCCGAGCAACCGGTCATGCGCCGCCAGCCGCGGCCCGTCAGGTCGAGCGCGGGAGGCAACGGCCGGTCTGATTGCCAGCAGAAGGCGTACATCGCCACCAGGGTCCTCGACTCCGGGCAATTCCCCGGGTGCCGCCCAGATGGACCCCAGTCCGCCGCGCCTCCAAGCGCAACTGCTTCGAATGAGGAGGTTTAACTGACGAAGCGCCCGGAATCGCGGCGAATCACGCTGCGCTGGCGTTGACCCCCATGCTGACGAGATAGCGCTTCACGTTGCGCGCGGCCTGGCGCAGGCGCTGTTCATTCTCGACCATGGCGATGCGCACGAAGCCCTCTCCGTCCTCGCCATAGCCCACGCCCGGCGCCACCGCGACTTCGGCATGGGTGAGGAGTTGCTTCGAAAACTCGAGGCTGCCCATCTCCCTGAGCGCGGGCGGCAAGGGCGCCCAGGCGAACATCGATGCCTTGGGCCTGGGGATTTCCCATCCGGCGCGGCCGAAGGCCTCGACCATCACGTCGCGGCGCTTCTGGTAGAGCTGGCGGTTCGCCTCGACGATGTCCTGCGGCCCGTTGAGCGCGGCGCAGGCCGCCGCCTGGATCGGCGTGAAGGCGCCGTAGTCGAGGTAGCTCTTGACGCGCGTCAACGCCGCGATCAGCCGTTTGTTGCCCACCGCGAAGCCCACGCGCCAGCCGGCCATCGAATAGGTCTTGCTCATCGAGGTGAACTCGACCGCCACGTCCTTGGCGCCAGGCACCTGAAGGATCGAAGGCGTCGGATTGCCGTCATAGTAGAGCTCCGAATAGGCCAGGTCCGACAGGATCCAGACCTTGTTCTCCTTCGCCCAGGCGACCAGCCTCTCGTAGAAGGCCAGGTCGACCGTCTCGGCGGTCGGGTTCGACGGGTAATTGACGATCAGCACCGACGGGCGCGGTACGGTGAAGGCCATCGCGCGCTCGAGGCTCTGGAAATAGGCCTCGTCGGGCGTGGTCGGCACCGAGCGGATCGTCGCCCCGGCGATGATGAAACCGAAGGTGTGGATCGGGTAGCTCGGGTTGGGCGCCAGCACCACGTCGCCGGGCGCGGTGATCGCGGTCGCGAGGCTGGCGAGGCCCTCCTTCGAGCCCAGCGTCACCACCACTTCGCTGTCGGGATCGACCTCCACGCCGAAGCGGCGGCCATAATAGTTCGCCTGGGCGCGGCGCAGGCCGGGAATGCCCTTCGAGGCCGAATAGCCGTGCGCGCCGGGCTTCATCGCCACTTCGCACAGCTTGTCGATGACGTGCTGGGGCGGCGGCAGGTCGGGGTTGCCCATGCCGAGGTCGATGATGTCCCGCCCCGCGGTGCGTGCCTCTGCCCGCATCGCGTTGACTTCGGCGATGACATAGGGCGGCAGGCGCTTGATGCGGTAGAACTCTTCTTCCACGGTATCGGGTTTCTTTCCGTTATGTCGGTTTGCGCGGCGCGATTGTCGCAAGGCCCCCTTACGCGAAGTCGCGGCACAAGAAAACGCCTGAGACTTGCGGAAAATCGAACCGGCGTTGCGCAAAAGGCCGGGGTCACAAGACCGAAACCTGCGTGTATAGGATATGCGGGGAACGTCTCTGGAGTGGTCATGGCAAGCGAGAGCAATGGCGATAGCGCGGTTTTCGAGGACATCGTGCGGCAGCAGGGCGAAGCGCTCCACGCGCTGCTCGCGCCCTTCGTGGGCGACGAGATGAGCCGCGTGCCCGAACCGGGCGACCTCCAGCACTGGGGGATGAGCGCGGCCAAGCTGCAGAAGATGTGGCTCGATTTCGCCGCCGAACATGCCGGCGACCACGGGCCGATGGCCCTGCCCTTCGCCGATCCGGCCAAGTGGGTCGGCATGGTCGGCGAGTGGTGGAAGATGATGCCGCTGGTGCAGGTGGAAGAGCAGCAGAAACTGTGGGAGGACAGCCTCGAGCTGTGGACCACGGTGCTCGGCCAGTTCGGCTTCGGACCGGCGGCCAAGGCCGGCGGCGAAGGCCCCGACCTGCCGCGCAAGGACCGGCGCTTCGCCGATCCGCGCTGGCGCCAGCAGCCGCTGTTCGCGCTGATCCACCAGACCTACCTGCTGCTCGCCGAGCGGCTCCAGGCGATGGCCGGCGAAGTCGAGGGGCTGCCGCAGGACAAGAAGGACCAGCTCGCCTTCGCGACCAGGGTCATCACCGACGCGCTGAGCCCCGCGAACTTCCCGCTGACCAATCCGCTGGTAATCGAGAAGACGCTCGAAACCAAGGGCGAGAACCTGGTTTCGGGGGTCGAGCATTTCCTCGCCGACCTGTCGCGCGGGCAGCTCACCCACACCGATCCCGACGCCTTCGAGCTGGGACGCAACATCGCCGTCACCCCGGGCAAGGTGATCCACGAGACGCCGCTCTTCCAGCTGATCCAGTACAGCCCGACGACCGACGACGTGTTCGCGGTGCCGCTGGTGATCTTCCCGCCGTGGATCAACCGCTTCTATATCCTCGACCTCAACCCCAAGAAGAGCTTCATCCGCTGGGCGGTCGAGCAGGGTCTGACGGTGTTCGTGGTGTCGTGGAAGTCGGCCGACGCGAGCATGGCCGACGTGATCTGGGACGACTACGTTCGAGCGCAGATCGAAGCGATCGACGTGGTGCGCGAGCGGCTCAAGGTGCCTTCGGTCCACACCATCGGCTATTGCGTGGCCGGCACCACGCTCGCCGCGACGCTGGCGGTGCTGGCGCGCCGCGGGCAGGCCGACAAGGTGAAAAGCGCCACGTTCTTCACCGCGCAGGTCGACTTCGAGAAGTCGGGCGACCTTCGCTATTTCATCGACGACAGCCAGCTCAAGATGCTGGAGAACCTGCAGACCGACGGCTATCTCGACGGGCGCTACATGGCGGCGACGTTCAACGCGCTGCGCGGGACCGACCTGATCTGGAACTACGTGATCAACAACTACCTGCTGGGCGAGGACTATCCGGCCTTCGACCTGCTCCACTGGAACGGCGACACCACCAACCTGCCGTGCAAGTGGCACCAGGCGTACCTCAAGGACCTCTATCGCGACAACCGGCTGGCCAGCCCCGATTCGCTCAGCGTCGACGGCACGCCGATCGACCTCGGGCTGATCGAGACGCCGTGCTACATCCAGGCGGGCCGCGAGGACCACATCGCGCCGGCCGAGAGCGTGTGGAAGCTCACCCGGCACCTCGCCGGCCCCTACAAGTTCGTGCTCGCCGGTTCGGGGCACATCGCCGGCGTGGTCAATCCGCCCGATGCGAACAAGTACCAGTACTGGCTCAACGACCGCTCGCCCGATACGCTCGAGCAGTTCGTCGCGGGAGCGACCGAGACCAAGGGCAGCTGGTGGCCCGACTGGATCGAATGGATCGCCGCGCAGGAATCGGAAAAGGTGCCCGCCAGCGGCAAGCGCAAGCCCGGCGGGCGCGGCGACACGGTGATCGAGGACGCGCCAGGGCGCTATGTCATGACGAGATAATGGTTATCTTGTAATACCTTGCCGGGAATGACGGAAGACTCCGGCCCGGATATTGTGCAGTGCACAAAACTCCTTGACTTCGCGGTTGCGGAAGTCCATATTGCAGTGCAACAAAGGTCGGGCGGACTGTCGCCCGGCGGGAACCAGCAACGGGACCTGCACTGTCATGAGCGAAGAAATCGATACCAGCAAGGCGGACGCCGCGGCCGTGAAGGCCTATGCCGACGCGGCGGCCAAGATCGAAGCGGCGCCCGCCGTGAAGACGGAAGAGCCCGTCGCGGCCCAAGTGCCCGCCGCGAAGGCGCCCGCAAAGCCGGCTCCGGCCAATAAGACCGTCACGCGCAAGGCCCCGGCCAAGCCGCCGGTCGCGGAACCGGTTGCCAAGGCGCCCGCCGTCAAGGCCAAGCCCGCCCCCAGGGCCGCGAAGAAGGCGGCCGTGAAGGCGCCGGCCAAGCCTGTCGCCCCCAAGCTTCCCGCGGGCAAGCCCGCGATCAAGACGACCAGAAAGACTGCAACCAAATCGGCTGTCGCCGCCCCGACCGCCGCCAGGAAGGAAACCAAGATCATGACCACCACCCAAGAGTTCACCACCAAGATCCAGGACGCCGTGAAGGATGCTTCGGAGAAGGCCAAGGTCTTCTTCGAAAAGGGCCAGGCCTCGTTCGCCGACGTCCCCGAGTTCGCCAAGGGCAACGTCGAGGCCGTGATCGAATCGAGCAAGATCCTCGCCGCCGGCCTGCAGGACATGGGCAAGGCCTACGTCGCGGAATCGAAGAGCGCCTTCGAGACCATGACCGCCGACGTCAAGGACCTCGCCGCGGTCAAGAGCCCGACCGAGTTCTTCGAGAAGCAGAACGCCCTCGCCCGCAAGAACTTCGACGCCGCGGTCGCCGCGACCTCGAAGAACAGCGAAGCGATGCTCAAGCTGGTCAACGAGGCGTTCCAGCCGCTTTCGACCCGCATGAGCCTTGCCATCGAGAAGATGAAGAAGGCCGCCTGATCCCGCGGGGCTGCCCGTCTCGCCGGCCTGGACCGCGCGGGCAGCACAGGACAATTCGGACGGGCCGGGTGGCGCAGGTCACCCGGCCCGTTTTCGCGTCCGGCGGGGCGGGTTAACCGCCCTGCAAGACTGTCTGGGCCATGCCCCCCTTGTTTGGCGGCCATGGCAATGCGATATTCCCCGGCGATGATCCTCGATCCCGCAACCCTAGACGGCGATTCGGTCGCCGTCCGCCTTGGCGCGGACGACGACGGCGATTCGAGCGGCGGCGCGGGCGGTCAGGACCAGGTCGGCCTGGCCACGCGCACCCGCGCCCGGCCCAAGAAGCAGATCG
>JAJXVK010000032.1 GCA_021782155.1 Pseudomonadota bacterium | reverse complement strand
TGCTGAAGCGCTAGCGGATTTTGTCAGGCGGCGCGACTCCTCGCGTCGCCGGGCTAGCCGGGCGAGTGTCCCCGGGACACTCGCCATTTCCGGTTTACTCCCACTCGATCGTCCCCGGCGGCTTCGAGGTATAGTCGTAGACCACCCGGTTGATGCCCTTGACCTCATTGACGATGCGCGTCGCCACGCGGGCAAGGAACGCGCCGTCGAAGGGATAGACGTCGGCGGTCATGCCATCGGTGCTGGTCACGGCGCGCAGGGCGCAGACACTGTCGTAAGTGCGATAATCGCCCATCACGCCCACCGTGCGCACCGGGAGCAGCACCGCGAAGGCCTGCCAGATCGCATCGTAGAGCCCGGCGCCGCGGATCTCCTCGAGGTAGATGAGGTCCGCCTTCCTCAGGATGTCGCAGCGTTCCCTGGTCACTTCGCCGGGGATGCGGATGGCAAGACCCGGCCCCGGGAACGGGTGGCGACCGACGAAGACCTCGGGCAGGCCCAGCTCGCGGCCAAGTTCGCGCACCTCGTCCTTGAACAGCTCGCGCAAGGGTTCGACGAGCTTCATGTTCATCCGCTCGGGCAGGCCGCCCACGTTGTGGTGGCTCTTGATCGTGACGCTCGGGCCCCCGGTGAAGCTGACGCTCTCGATCACGTCGGGATAGAGCGTGCCCTGCGCGAGGAAGTCGGCGCCGCCGATCTTGTTCGCTTCGGCCTCGAACAGGTCGATGAAGGCCTTGCCGATGAACTTGCGCTTGGCCTCAGGATCGGTGACCCCGGCCAGCCCGCCGAGGAACTTCTCCTCCGCGTCCACATGGACCAGTGGGATGTTGTAGTGGTCGCGGAACAGGCTGACGACCTCGCGCGCCTCGTTCATGCGCATGAGGCCATGGTCGACGAACACGCAGGTCAGCTGCTCGCCGATCGCTTCATGGATCAGCACCGCGGCGACCGCGCTGTCGACCCCGCCCGAAAGGCCGCAGATCACCTTGCCGTCGCCGACAGCCTCGCGGATGTCGGCGATCTTGGTGCGGCGGAACTCGGCCATCGTCCAGTCGCCGGGGCAGCCGCAGACGTGGCGCACGAAGTTGGCGATCAGCTTCGCGCCGTCGGGCGTGTGAACCACCTCGGGGTGGAACTGCGTGCCGTAGTAGTGCTTCTCCTCGTTGGCGATCACCGCGAAGGGCGCGCCGTCGGAGGTGGCGACGATCCTGAAGCCGGGAGCAAACTTCGTGACCTTGTCGCCGTGGCTCATCCACACCTGGTGGCGTTCGCCCACGTGCCACAGCCCGTCGAACAGCGCGCAGGGCTCGGTCACCGTCAGGAAGGCACGGCCGAACTCACCGCCCTCGCCCGTCTCGTGCCCGGGCCGCACCTCGCCGCCGAGCTGGTGCGTCATGACCTGCTGGCCGTAGCAGATGCCGAGGATCGGCAGGCCGCTGTCGAACAGCACCTGCGGCGCGCGCGGAGAGCCTTCCTCGGGCACGCCGGCGGGCGATCCCGACAGGATGATGCCCCTGGGCTTCATCCGGTGGAACGCCTCTTCGGCCGTGGTGAAGGGGGCGATCTCGGAATAGACCCCGGCCTCGCGCACGCGGCGCGCGATCAGCTGGGTCACCTGGCTGCCGAAATCGACGATGAGGATGGAGTCGGAAGGCTGTACGCTCATGGCCCGCCGATAAGGAGCGCGCGCGCCGCTGGCAAGCCGGGCTTCGAAGCCCGGTGCGAGACGCAAGCGCTTTGCAAAAATTGCAAGCAACAATCTGTCTTTCGCACTTGCGGAATATTGCACAGATCACCATTTGCGCCGCCGGTCTTGCGGGCGCCTCAACCCCGCCGGCAAGCCGGGGTCTTGGGAGACCTGCCGTACGAAAGGTGATCCACAACCTATGGGAGGACACCATGCGTACACTCGCCAGCCACGTGCTGCCGATCATCCTGGCCGCCGGATTGAGCGGCCTGATGTTCACCGCGACGCTCGTTTGAGCCGCGGCGCAGACAAAGCTCCGGACGGCCGCCTCGCAATCCCGCGAGGCGGCCGTTTCCGTTTGGAGTGCAGCGCGCTATTCACCCCCGCGTGATCCGCACCCGCTTCGCCCCCAGCCCCAACGGCAGCCTGCACCTCGGCCATGCCTTCGCGGCGATCGTCGCGCACGACCGCGCGGCGCGGGAGGACGGCGAGTTCCTGCTCAGGATCGAAGACATCGACGGCGAGCGTTCCCGCGCGAACCTGCCGTGCGAATTCCGCGAGGACCTCGCCTGGCTCGGGCTCGCGTACCGCGAGGTCGCACCGCAATCGGCGCGCATCGCCAGCTACCGCGCGGCGTTCGAGCGATTGAAGCTGATGGACGTGGTCTATCCGTGCCGCTGCACCCGCGCCGAGATCGCGCTCGCCTACCGCGAGCTTGGTCCCGACGGGCCGGTCTATCCGGGGACCTGCCGGGGCCGCCAGGTCGATCCGGGCGAAGGCGCGGCGTGGCGGCTCGACGTGGCGACGGCGCTGGCGCTGACCGGCTCGCTGACGTGGACCGACGAGCTGGCGGGCAAACAACAGGCCGCGCCCGAGGCGTTCGGCGACGTCGTGCTGTGGCGCAAGGACGCACCGGCGAGCTACCACCTCGCGGTCACGCTCGACGACGCGGCGGACGGCATCACCCACGTCACGCGGGGGATGGACCTGTTCCCGGCGACGCACGTCCACCGCCTGCTCCAGGCGCTGCTCACCCTGCCCGTGCCGACATGGCGCCACCACGGCCTGCTGGTCGAGCCCGACGGCCGGAAGCTGGCGAAGCGCCGCGGCTCGCCCTCGCTTGCCGACCGGCGCCGCGCGGGCGAGGATGGCCCGGCGCTCGCCGTCCGCTTGCGCGCGCACGACTTTCCCGCTGGCATTTCGCTGTCGCAATCCCTAGATTTGTGACCATGTACGTTGTCCTCGTCCCCCTCCTGCTGATCCTGATGCTGATGGTCGTGGTCTCGCTGGTGCGCGGCATCGCCGCTTTCCTGCAGAGCACCAAGGAAGACCTGAACCGCGAAGGCACCGGCGCCACCCCGTCGCAGCTGATGCAGAACCGCATGATGAAGAACCGCATCATGTTCCAGGCGATGGCGATCGGCGTGGTCGCGCTGCTGCTCGCGATCTCGCACGCGTCGACGAATTGACGCAGCGCCCGCTCGCCGCGCCCGATGGTCAAGCTCAACAGGATCTACACGCGCACCGGTGATGCCGGCACCACCGGGCTGGTCGACGGCTCTCGCCGCGCCAAGCACGATCCGCGCATGACGGCGATCGGCGAGGTGGACGAAGCGAACAGCGCGATCGGGTTCGCCGCGCTGGCGGTGCCGCAGGATGCGGCCGAGGCGCTGCGCCGCATCCAGAACGACCTGTTCGACCTTGGCGCCGACCTCGCGACGCCGGGTGAGGACTTCGCGCCGTCGGAAATGGTGCTGCGCATCATCCCGGCGCAGGTCGAATGGCTCGAGGCCGCGATCGACCGGCTCAACGCGAACCTCGCCCCGCTCACCAGCTTCATCCTCCCCGGCGGCAGCGAAGCCGCGGCGCGCGTCCACCTCGCCCGCGCGGTGACGCGCCGGGCCGAGCGCGCAGCAAGCGCGATGGCGGCCGCCGAGCCCGCCAACCCCGCCGCGCTCGCCTATCTCAATCGGCTGTCGGACTATCTGTTCGTGCTCGCCTGGGCGCTCAACGCCGATGCCGGGGGCGACCCGCGGTGGGTGCCGGGAGCCAACCGCCCGGCCTGACGATTCCGCAGGTGCGAAGGCTGGCCAAGTCCCTCCGGCTGCGCTAGGCAGCGCCTTTGCGCGGGCAGCCGCGCTCGCACTTGCGAAGGACAGGTACATGCAGACAGTCGCGGTGATCGGCGCGGGCCAGATGGGCTCGGGCATTGCCCAGGTGGTGGCGCAGGCCGGGATCAGGGTGCTGCTGTCTGACGTCGACATCGCACTCGCCGAAAAGGCCAGGACGGGCATCGAGCGCGCGCTCGAAAAGCAGGTCGCGCGCGGCAAGCTGACGCCCGATGAAATCGCCCCCGCGCTCGCCAGGATCGTTCCCGTCGGCGACTATGCGCCGATGGCCGAAGCGCAGCTGATCATCGAGGCAGCGACCGAGCGCGAAGAGATCAAGCGCAAGATCTTCGAGGCGGTGGGCCCGTTCCTCGGTGCCAATGCGATCATGGCCTCGAACACCAGCTCGATCCCGATCACGCGCATGGCGACGAGCTCGCCCGACCCGGCGCGCTTCATCGGCCTGCACTTCTTCAACCCGGTCCCGGTGATGGGCCTGATCGAGGTCATCCCCGGCCTTGCCACCAGCCGCGAGACGGTGTCGCGCATGCGCGCCTTTGCCGAGCACTTGGGCAAGCAGGTGGTGCAGTGCGAGGACGAGCCCGGTTTCGTGGTCAACCGCATCCTGCTGCCGATGATCAACGAGGCGGTTTTCGTGCTTGGCCAGGGCACCGCGAACATCGCCGATATCGACAAGGGTTGCCGGCTGGGGCTCAACCACCCGATGGGGCCGCTCGAACTGGCCGATTTCGTCGGGCTCGACACCTGCCTCGACATCGTCCGGGTGCTCTACAACACCACCGGCGACAGCAAGTACCGCCCGGCGCCGCTGCTGATGAAATACGTCGAGGCGGGCTGGCTCGGCCGCAAGACCGGGCGCGGCTTCTACGACTATTCGGGCGAGACTCCGGTCCCGACGCGCTGAGGCGCGGCGCCTCCGGATCAAAGCGTCGCCAGAAACCGCTCCACCCTGGCAAAGTGGGTCGCCCAGGTCGGCGCGCGATAGCCGGCCAGCGCGGCAAGCTGGCGCAGCCGCTCGGGCCCGTCGCCAAGGAACTCGAGCACGGTCCGCTCCCACTTCACCCCGTCGTGGCTGGAGATGTAGGTCGGCAGGTCGCCGGCGATTTCCCGGAAAACGGGCTGGTCCGAGGCGATCACCGGGGTGCCGAGATGCAGCGCCTCGACAACCGGCATGCCGAACCCTTCAACGAAGGACGGCATCAGCAGCGCCCGGGCGCCCGCGATCAGGCCCGCGACGTCTTCGTCCGCGGCGGACCTGAGCTCGAGCACGTGCGGCTGGATCGTGGGGCAGCGGTCGAGCATGGCGATGGCATGTTCCGCCTCCCAGCCGCGCTGGCCGATGATCACCAGTTTGGGCGTCGTCTCTCCCAGGCGATCGGCCAGGCGCTTCCACAGCCGCAGCAGCAGGATGTGGTTCTTTCGCCCCTCGATGGTGCCGACAGTCACGAAGTGCGGCTTGCCCAGCGTGGAACGCGCGACGATTTCGGGAGCAGCCTGACCAGCGATCCAGGCGGCGCTGGCGGGAGGAAGGACCACGCCGCTTTCCTCGGCAAAGCCCTCGAGCACGTCCAGCGTGAAGCGCGAGTTGGTGATGATCCCCGCCGCGCTGGCGAGCGCGTTGCGGATGCGCTGGCGATGAAGTTCGTCCTGCCCCGGCCGGCAGAATTCGGGATGCGTTACCGGGATCAGGTCGTGGACGAGGTAGACGGCCTTGAGCTTGCGCGCCCGCACCCAGTCCGGCAACCCCGGGGCGTGGAGCCCGGTGTGGCCGACGTTGAGGTATATCTGCCCCGAGACATCGCGTTCCAGCAGGGCACGCGCCAGACTGCCGGGGCCCATCGCCAGCAGGCGGCGGCGAAACGTCTTGCCCGGCTTGAGCAGCAGGGCGAACAATCGTTGCGAATCCTTCACCGAAAGAACCAGCCGCAGCTCGTTCTTCTGCACCAGCGCACGCGCCCGGTGACCGAAATGTTCCAGATAGGCGAGGCAGACCTTGTCGACGCCGGTGGGCAGCGTTCCGGCCCAGGACCGCCAAATGAGCCGCGTGACGTCGATGATTACCGGAGCGTCCGGAGGCAATCCGCCCCGTTCGGCACTTTCGATGGTTGACAGGCGTTTTTCAAACATGGCTTTGGTTCGGATGCATCCTCGTTTGCCGCGACCGCTTCAACCGATTATATCTCCGTTTTGATTTCTATATTTATTCTCCGTACTCGTAGCAACCAGACGGCGAGGGAATTGACACGATGCTGCGCCAGCGGCTGCTGCTTCTCACGTTTCTCCTATCATTGGCAGGCATAGCAACCGGGGCGGTGCTCGCCGCGGGCTGGTTCAGCCTGCCCGCGCTTATCGCAGGATGGTACGCGGCAGACATGTTGTCGGGCCTGATCCACATGATCATGGACTACCGCCCCTGCCCGCCCGGCATGGGGCTTGCCGACATCTTCTTCTACACCGGATCGCGCGAGAGCGAGGAATACGTGACCATGCAGCGCGCGCGAATGGCGAGGCTGAACGCGTTCGAACGCATCTCCTACGACTTCAAGAACCACCATCCCCGGCCCGACGCACTGGGCCGTCGCCCGTTGTGGCGGCTGGTCGGCTCGACCATCATCGCCGGTGCCTTGCCGATGGGGCTGTCGGTGAACCTGGCGCAGGCCCTTCTGCCCGTGCCCGGCTGGGCGCTGGCGTTCGCCTTCTCGCTGCTGGCGGGCGGCGCCTTCGCGCAATATTTCCACGGCTCGCTCCACCGCAAGGCCAATCCGTGGTTCATCGGCGCGATGCGCAAGGTCGGCCTGCTGATGACCCCGGCCGAGCACCAGCTCCACCACGACACGCTGCAGCGCGACTTCGCCACCAACTGCGGCTGGTCGAACCCCGTGATCAACCGGCTGTTCAAGGCGCTGCGCGCGCGCGGCTATCTCGACAGCGCGGGGCTCGAGCCGACGTCCTGACGGCCCAGGCCCGTTGCGCCGGTATCGGCGAACAAGCGCTCGACGCTGTTCTCGACGAGAATCCGCATGGCGGAGACGCTGGCGAGCCCGCCGCGCACCAGGCAGCGCGCGTACAGCGAACGCTTGAACGCCTCGTAGAGCGCGGGATCGGGCGGTTCGGGCGAAGACCAGAACTGGTCGAGCCCGCCCTGATGCGTGATTCCGGGGATATTGTAGACCGCATCGCCGAGCACGATCACCGGCTTGCCCGTCGCAAGGCCCAGCGTGCCCGAAGTGCTGTTGACACAGACCATCCCCACCGAGTCCGTCGACAGTGCCTGGAGGTCGCCGCCATCGATGTGCAGCACGCGGTCCTCTATGCCCAGCGCGCGCGCCTTGCCGCGCAGGAAGCGCCGCCAGTTGCGGAAGCCGCTGTCGAGCGGGTGCTCCTTGACCAGCAGCACGGCATCGCCCGGGGCATGGACCGCGAAACTGTCGAGCACGTACTCGACCGCCACCGGCATCGATCCGAACGGCGAATGGGCGCGGATCTGGTAATCGCCGGTGAGTTGCAGCGGGAACAGGAAGTAGCGCTGGCCGGGCAGCGCCTGCTCCACGGCCTCGGCCTGCCGCCGGCGCCGGCGCGCGCGCAGGAACTTCAGTGCCCAGCCGATCCCGTCGAGCATGATCGAGCCTTGCCGGTGCGAGCGGTAAAACGGGAACCTGAGCAACAGCCGGCCAGTTACCACGTGGTGATAGTGCCAATAGCTGTCGCGCGCGCGGCGCTTGAAGTCCGCGGTGATGGCCGGCTGGTCGGGAACCGGCGGCAACCAGCGCGCGCCTTCGAGGAGGCTATGCGCCTCGCGGAAGAAGGGCGAATGTCCATTCACCCCGTCGCGCTCGAGCGTCATCCAGTTGGGCCGGATATAGCCCTCCTCGAACACATAGACGTGCAGGCCGCGCAGCTTCGCCATGCGCATGGCCGCCTGGTGCATCGGGCGGCAATCGCCGTAGACCACCAGGTCGGTCACGCCGTGGCGACGGACGTAGCGGTCGAAGAAGATCGGCCAGTCGCGCATCCGCCCGCGATAGTTGGTCGCGCCCTGCGTCCAGTCGTAGCGGTCGCCGCCCGACAGGTTGATGCGGTGGACGCCCGCCCCCCGCTTCGCCACGGCGCCAGCCAGCGCGCTGAAGAACGGACCCGGCGGACCTTGCAGGAACAGGAACTGGCGGCGCGGGGCGCGCGGCAGGATCACGCTGCCTTCAGGCGACGCGCTCATCGCCGGCTTCCCGCAAGCCGCGCCAGCGCCCGGTTGGCCCGCCCCTGCCAGGTGCGCAAGGCGACCAGCGGAGATGTCACTTCGGCCTCGCCCGCCGCGATGCGTGCGACCAGCACTTCGGCCGGGCAGGGCAGGCGGCTGACCGGGTCGAGATAGCGCGGGTAGATCAGCAGCGTGGCCGCCACCAGTTCGTCGAGCGAGCGGCGGCGGGTGCGGCGCGGCGGAACGGCGCCCATGTCGCGCGTCAGCCCCCAGCCGGCATAGAATGGAACGCCGTGGGTGGTAACGGACTTGCCCCGCAGCAATCCTTCAAAACCTGCAAGCGAGGTGATCACGTGGACAGCGTCGGCCGCGTCGAGCAGCGTGGTGATCGGGGTATCGCGCACGACTTCGTCCGCATGGCGCAGCACTTCCTCATCGGCGATTCGGCCCTTGCGGTGGCCGGCTTCGACATCCGGATGCGGCTTGTAGACGATGTGCGCGTCCTTCTCCAATTCCCGCGCGCGGCGAATCAGGTCGAGATTGGTGACATCGCCGCCGCCGCTCAGCATGGAGCGGTCGTCCGCGACCTGCCCGGCGACCAGCACCAGCCGCTTGCCGGCAGTGCGCGGCCGGACCACGCCGGTCTCGCGGCCGTACTTGCTGATCGCCTGCGCGACGAGCGTGGCGCGCAAGGCGGCGGCGCGGCGGCAGGCGTCCGCGCCGATTTTGCCATGTTCGAGGATATCTTCCAGTTCGCTCGGCCGCGCGGGATCGAAGTAGATGCCCTGGCGGTCGACGATCACCGAAAGCGGCGGGACGCAGTTGGCGCCGAGCCCCACGGAACGGATCATGCCGTCCTCGATCTCGCCCACCGCCGCGCCGCTCGCCTCGATCTGCGCCAGCAGCGATGGTGCCGTACGCGATTTCCACGCCAGCACCAGCCCGCCCGGTCCCGGACGCGGTGGCCGCAAACGGACGTGGCGCACCGGCCCGGTGCCGTCCCACAACAGTGCATCTGCGGTCACGCGCTTCCATCCCGCGACGCCGCAGACCGCCACGACCGCGCGGTTGGCCTCGACCAGCGCGCGCCACTCGGCAAGCTGCGCGATAACGCCGAGCGCGCCGACCGGCTCGCCGGTGAACGGGGAGAGATAGGTGGTGCCGGCCAGCAGCCGGTCCGCGATCACGCCTGGCAGCGCGTCTTCGCCCGCCGCGCAGCCCGCGAAGCGACCCCCGCCGGCAATTGCGGGTCCGGCGCCGGCCAGCGTCGCGACCAGCGCCAGCGGTTCGTCCGCCCCCGCCACGATCGCCCGGCCCGATTCGGCAAGCGTCCACGGGTCGCTCGCGGGCGGCAGCCGCAGCACCGTTTCGGGCAGGCGCCAGGCCGCCGGCGCGACGGCAGCGACGCTGGCGGGATCGAGCCCCGACAGCATCTGCGCCGCCTGCGCTTCGTCGTCCGGTGCGAGAATCGTGCCGATCCGCGCCGGGAGGTCGGCCGCCGCGCCCCAGTAGCAGCCCCCGACGCGCGCCGCGCGCAACGCGGCGACGACCTCGGCCGGATCGCTGGCGTCGCCGGGGCCGGAGGCAACCGCGAGCGGACCCGCGCGGTGCCCCGGAAAGGACGGGATCGCCAGGAACGCCGCGCTCATCGCGGCCCCGGCTTGACCGCGGCATCGATGGCCATGACCTGCCGCAGGAAGCCTTCGAGATCGGCGAGTGGCAGCGCGCTCGGCCCGTCGCACTTCGCCCGCGCCGGATCGGGATGCGCTTCGAGGAACAGCCCGGCTATGCCCACCGCCACGCCTGCCCGCGCCAGCGCGGCAGCCTGAGGTCCGCGTCCGTCGGCGCTGTCGGCGCGCCCGCCGGGCTTCTGCAGCGCGTGGGTCACATCGAACACCACCGGCGCGAGGGACTTCATCTCGTCGATGCCGAGCATGTCGACGACGAGGTTGTTGTAGCCGAAGCTGGTGCCGCGCTCGCACAGCAGCACCTGTTCGTTGCCTGCCTCGGCGCACTTGGCGATGATGTGACGCATCTCGTGCGGGGCGAGGAACTGCGGCTTCTTGACGTTGATCGGCTTGCCCGTGCGCGCCAGCGCGACGACGAGGTCGGTCTGGCGGGCGAGGAAGGCGGGCAGCTGGACCGCGTCGGCCACCTCGGCCACCGGCGCGGCCTGCCACGGTTCGTGCACGTCGGTGACGACCGCCACACCGAAGCGCGCCTTGACCTCGGCCAGAAGCTCCAACCCCTTCTCGAGACCGGGGCCGCGGAACGAATGCATCGACGAGCGGTTGGCCTTGTCGAACGAGGCCTTGAAGACATAGGGGATGCCCAGCAGGCCGGTCACTGCGACGAAGTGCTCCGCCACGGCGAACAGCGTGTCGCGGTCCTCGATCACGTTCATACCGCCGATCAGCACCAGCGGGGCGTCGTTAGCGAAGACAGTCGCTTCGCCGATACGGACCTTCTGCTTCGCCATTGCGCCAGCCTAGTCGATTCCGCGCGCGCGCAGAACCGCTTCTATCGCGGGAACGTCCTCGGGATTGTTGAGTTCGATGCAGTCCCACCCGACCGGATCGAACGGCACGACCCGCACCGGCAGTCCCGATTCGAGGAAGCGCAACTGCTCGAGCCCCTCGGCCTGTTCGAGCGGCGAGGGCGGCAGCGCGGCATAGGCGGCGAGCGCGGAAGGCCGGTAGGCATAGACGCCGAGGTGCAGGTGGACCTTTTCGTGCGCCGCGGGATCGCCGTCGGGCAGGTGCGGGATGACCCACTTGGAGAAGTAGAGCGCGCGGTGCGCATCGTCGAACACCAGGGTGGTGCCACCGACTCGCCCCGCAGCCTGGTCGGCGACGAGGTGGGCATAGGTGCTCGCCGAACAGCGCAGCGCAGGCGTCACCATCGCGGCCTGCGCATCGGCGGCGAGCGCGGCGGCCAGTTCGGCCACGACATGCGCGGGGGTGAGCGGCGCGTCGCCCTGCAGGTTCACCACGACCGGCGCGACTTCGCCGAGCACCTCGATCGCGGCGGCGCAACGCTCGGTCCCGTTGCGGCAGGTCTCGGGCGTCATCACCACCTGCCCGCCGAAGGCGCGCACCGCATCGGCGATTCGCGCATCATCGGTCGCAACCCATACTCGTCCGGGCGAAGCGACTTCAACGGCTGCCCGCCAGCTGCGCTCAATCAGGCTGCGTGCCACCCCATCCGCCCCGCGCAACATGGCGAGCGGTTTTCCCGGATAGCGCGTCGACGCATGGCGCGCGGGGATGATAATCGCGAAGCCTTCGCTCCTCGCCACCGGCATTGGACCGGGTCAGCCCAGCCCGAGGCGCAGCAGGTCGTGAATGTGGACAATTCCCAGCGGCCGCGCCGGAATGGCGTGCAGGTCGTCGACGACGAAGGCCGCGGTGATCTCGTTCTCGTTGAGGAAACGCAGCACTTCGCCTGCGGTCATTGAGCGGGGCACGACGCGCGGATTGGGCGTCGCGACCTCGATGGCGCGGCATTGGTGAAGACGCACGAAATTGCGTCGCAAGTCTCCGTCAGAGATAGCCCCGACGAGCTGCCCGCTTTGGTTTACCACCCCGGCGATACCGACGCAGCCCTGCGTGATCACGGTAAGGACTTCGGGCATAGCGCAATCCTCGGACACCAGAGGCATCGAGTCGGGATCACCAAGCAAGTCGCCTACCGGAGTCAGCTCGAGCCCGATTGCACCGCCTGGATGAAGCGCGCCAAGCGAAGCCCGTGTGATCCCGCGGATATCCATGACCGCCATGGCCAGAGCGTCGCCTACTGCAAGTTGCAGAGTGGTCGAGGTCGTCGGAGCGACATTGACTGCGCAGGCCTCGGGGACACGCGGAAGCATGATCCCGACGTCGGCGCGGGTCATAAGCAACGAGTTGCTTTGCGAGGCCACCCCAACGATCGGCACATCGATGCGTCGTGCATAGTCGAGCACGGCGCGCAATTCAGCGGTATTTCCAGAGTTCGAGAAGACCAGCAGCACGTCCCCCGCGACCAGGTTGCCCAGGTCGCCATGGGCTGCTTCGGCCGGATGGAGAAAGGTGGCCGGCGTGCCGGTTGCCGCGAAGGTTGCTGCAACCTTGCGCGCGATATGGCCGGACTTGCCCATGCCGGTTACAATCAGCTGGCGCCGCGCGTTGACGATCATCTCGCACGCTGCGGCAAAGCTTTCATCGATCGCGCAAGCCAGGAGGTCCAGCGCATCGCGTTCGGCCAGCACAACCTCGCGCCCGCGCCGCATCACGCTCGAGAAGTTGAAAACATTGGCTTTGACTAAAGGGGGCACAAAAACCTCGTCCGGTTAAGACTGCGATCGATTTCAGACCCAAATGCATTAGGATTTAATGCAGGTAAGCGCCGGAAAACCACAGGAAACTTGGCCTATCCGGCCGCGCCTCGCAAAATCATTCCAACGCTCTCTGTGCGTTCCTCAATGACGACGGAGCCCGTTTTTTGCAAGTGCGAAATGGCAAATTCCCCCAATCTCGAACAAACGCGCTCAAACCTGCTGGCGAAGACTACAGCCGCAGAAAGCCGTCGCTTCGTTAATGCAGGGTGAATCGGAACGTGAGAAGCGACGTAGAGTGCGCATCCACCGACGAAGCGCTGAGACAGGGCTCCATCGCGAAGAAACACGGGGCAATCACAAGGCCTGGACAAGCGGCCCTCATGCGGACGCGCAAGGGTCAAAACGGCCGCGTCCTGCTCGGGCCAAGAGGTCCAGATTACGCCGAAAAATGCCCGCATTTTTCCCGACTCGCGCGAGGGATGATCAATTGTTCTTATTTTTCCTTTATAACCATGCATTTATGGGCCATATTTTCTGGTGGATTATTCCCAATTCCGCACACCGCAGAAAGGGAAAAAGTCGCAAATCTCAGGACCCATTAAGTTGCTTGTGCGAGGCGCGATGCATTGATTGCATGGCGGTGTCACGCCACCTTTGCGCTCCAAGTGACCACCACCAACTGCTCGAACAACTACGGGCCCTACCAGTATCCGGAAAAGCTGATCCCGCTGTTCCTGCTCAACGCCCTGTCGGGCAAGCCGCTGCCGATCTACGGCGACGGCATGAACGTGCGCGACTGGCTGCACGTCGAAGACCATTGCCGCGGGATCGAGGCGGCGCTGGCGAACGGCAAGCCGGGAGAAACCTACAACATCGGTGGCGGCGAGGAGCTGCCCAACATGGCGGTGATCGACCGGATCTGCGCCGAAGTCGACCGCGCCTTTGCCGAGCTCCCGGGCCTTGCCGCACGCTATCCGCAAGCGCCCGCCGCGAAGGGTGGCAACACCAGCGCGCTCAAGACCTTCGTGGAAGACCGCAAGGGCCACGACCGGCGCTACGCGATCGACGAGCGCAAGGCGCGCGACGAACTCGGCTATGTGCCGCAGCACAGCTTCGAGGATGGCATGGCCGGCACGCTGCGCTGGTATCTCGACAACGAAGCATGGTGGACGCCGCTGCTGAAGCGCTAGCGGATTTTGTCAGGCGGCGCGACTCCTCGCGTCGCCGGGCTAGCCGGGCGAGTGTCCCCGGGACACTCGCCATTTCCGGTTTACTCCCACTCAATTGTTTTTAGCCCATCTAGATCATTGATCTGGATGGGTTTTTTCTTGCTTTCGCCACCTTAAGCCGACCCACGTGCCGTCAAAATCTTCCGGTGTTGATATTAAAGGGAAAACTGCGCGAAAATTTTTTGTGCGCTTTCGGTATCTATCGAGATCGATCACCTCTCGATACCCATTTTCGGCGGCTCGCATAGGTCTCACCGCGCCCCAAGAAAGTACCGTCGCGAATCTCATAGCACAGTACGGACTGCGATTCGATTCGCCACAGCAGCGTCATCCAAGCGCCATTCCTCTATCCGGCGACCAAACAACCACATCACGCGGCCGCCCTCGGAAAGGCTGTCCCAACAGCGCCAAGCCGTCGCGGAAAAGAGCGTAATGGTAAGGCTCGTCTGCGTCGATCACAGCAGCGCGATCTCCAGCAGATAGCGCAAACCCCGTTGGTTCGACGATTGGAAGCCTCATCGTCGCTGGCGGCCCAACTGCTCGGTCACGGATCGAATTGCTGAGTGCATTTAGGAATTCGGTCCCCGCTTTCTCCTCGATCGCGAACCAGCCGAAATCAGAACCAGGATGACTCTGCGGAAATAACCGGGCGCGCCGAGCAAAGCGCCACCAACCAGGATGATCGAAGAAATCTTCGATCCACCATGGCGGGCCGTCTGGTCGCGAAAGCCACGGCGTCGCCGCCAGATAGGTCCGACCTGCATAGTCAAATCGAAGGAGCGGAACATCGGTTCGCTCCGGAGGCGCGGAATCTGGCGAGCGGATCCAGTCGATCCAATCTGTCACGTCCGGTGCGCCCATCAGCAGAAAGTTCGAGCGATGCGTCGCCAACGCCATCGACGCAGGCGTCCCCTCGGGTGCCTCGTCCACCCGTGCGGCGTCAGAAGATGCGGCCGGTTTTCGTGGCTTCGAGATCCGCGTCTCCGATAAAGCCAGGAAGCTACCGGCTGCCGTCGGCTTCGACCCGAATGCAATCGAATAGCCGTGGATTATCTTTCCGAATGGCGATGACTTCGCGACATAGGGCTTCACCTGCTTGACGTACTTCTTCTTCGCCGCATTCGCTATCTTGGCAGCGCTCGCATCTTTGGCGAACGAACCGTGCGCCTCGGCGAGCACAACGCCGTGGCCGGACGCGTTGCCGCCTTCGTAAATGAAATCCGCATGGGGATCGAGCGAAGACGACAGGCACGCCGCGTTGGCGCGCCATGCGTAGCCGAGAGCGTCCATGTAGAGGTGGACAATCCCGGCGCCGACTTTGGCCGCAAACTGTGATCCAGCAGTATCTGCGAGGAATTTGAAATGAGGTTCGAGCGCAAATGCTGATCCGTCCTGGAGCAGCGTCTGCAATTCGATCAGAGCGCTTTGCTGCAATCCATCGAGCAGGAAGACGGGTGCATCATCCCAAGTCGTCGCCGTCCTCGCGATAGCAGCCGCCAAAGCCATCGGGTTGAAAGACAAACTCGACTTGGCCGTAGGCGCCACGAAATGCGGAGAGACGGGACTTGGCACGTGGCTGTGCCTCGTGTGCTTCGTCAAACCAATCAGCTTGGTTGATGCACCCAGCCCCAAGGTCGATACCGGCCCCCTCACTCCTTCAACTCCGCTGTCTGCGCGACCAGGTCGACAAGCTCGCGATGCTCAGCCAGGATCGCCCCGATACGCCCGGGCGAGGCGAGACTCCTGGCGACCATGAGCGACTGCCGCTCCCGGAGACGGTCGTACAGGTCGGTCAGCAGCGCGTTCTGGGCTCCCTCGACGAAACCACGGTGCATGCGGACGTCGAGGTCGACGAAGATCGCCGCATCCCCGCGCTGCGCGGCGCCCTCCTGCTCGGCCAGGACGCCGGCGAGGTCCGCGGCGAGCACAGATCGACCCTGCGGGCCTAGTCCGCGTACGCCAGAGGCCTCCAGCAGCAAGCGCGCGCCGGAGATGTCGGCCGCCTCCTGGGCCCCGATCTCGCGCACGAGCGCACCCCTGCGCGGGTACACCGTGATCCACCCCTCGCCCTGCAAACGCAGCAACGCCGCGCGCACCGGTGTCCTGCTCACCCCGACCTGGCGCGCGAGATCGTTCTCGCTGAGCATCGAGCCCGCAGCCAGGTCGCCCGACATGATTCCGGAACGCACGTGCTCATAGGCTCGCTGCGCGGCGCTGTCGGGAGAACGCCTGGCCGCGCCCCGCTCCATGGCACTCTCGGCCACCGATGACTCCCTCGTCTGCTTGTATCCCTCATGGAGGCTACCGGGGCCGACATGTCACTGCAGGGCCGATGCAGCGTCTTGTATCCTAGTTGTATACTGGACCGGTCAACTGATTCGGAAGGAAGCTCGCATGATTGATCGCATCGCACGCACCACGCGCATCTCGTTGACCGTCCGCGGGGACGAAGTTCCGGACGAGGGCCTGGCCACATACTCCGCACTTCTACAAGGCGGAGGCCCCGGCGCTGCAACTCGTCTCACCGTTCCGCTCATCGATGGGCGGCTGGCCGACCACCTCGTCGTCATCTGGGGGCAGGGCCCCCTCGACGGCCAGCGCTGGCAGCTGGCGCAGGAGCTCGACAATGAAGGCGTCTACGCGCCGGTCCCGGTGCCGATCTCCATGGCCGGTCCGGGTCAAATGGTAGGGCGCGCGGCCTGACGGGCGGCGGGCGTCAGCCGCCCCGGGTCGAACCTTCTCGTGTGGGCAGTCTGCCTCTCTCAGCCGGCTGCCGGTTCAGGGGATTTCGACCAGGGTCGGCCACTCCTTGCGGTGATCTTGGCGCGGAGGATCTCTTCGAGCTGGGGATACAGCGGCACTGTTGAGTCTCGGTGCAGCGCCTTGGCGGAGTCGTCGCGTCGTCTCGATCCCCATGTCACGCAGGTCGGCAGAGAAGAGCGGTCGGGTGGAGACGGTCGGGTCAAGGGCGCGGTTCCTCGGCGCGGGCACGTGCCGCCGCTCGCGGGGCACGGCGCCTGCTGCGGGAGACAGCACGGGGCGGATGGCGCCTGTGGGGCAGACCCGGGTGTACCGGGTCTGCCCCACAGGAGGTACGGACAGCTGGCGCACGCCGTCGGCGTGCCGCCGGGC
>JAJXVK010000245.1 GCA_021782155.1 Pseudomonadota bacterium | reverse complement strand
TCTCGCTCGCCGGGTAGAGGATGATCTCGGCGATGCGCTCGGCGCCGATATGGGTGGGCAGCACGACCTTGTCGGCGCCCGCGTGGTAGAGCTTGTTCTCGGTTGTCGGCGCCTCGCCGCGCGCGATGATGTGGATGTCCGGATTGAGACTGCGCGCCGACAGGGTGATGAACACATTGGTGGCGTCGTCGGGCAGCACGGTGGCGATGACCTTTGCGCGCTCGATCCCCGCCGAGCGCAGCGTGGCCTCGTCGGTCGCCTCGCCTATCACGCACAAATAACCCAGAGCCTGAGCCTCGGCGACCTTCTCCGGGCTGCGTTCGACCAGCACGAAGGCAGCCCGCGCCGCCTTGAGTTCGGAGCAGAGCTGCACCCCGATGCGGCCGAAGCCGCAGACCACGGTGTGCTCTCGCAGGTGTTCGATCTGGCTTTGCATACGGTCAAATCCCAGGAAGCGGCGGAGTTGCAGGACAGTGAGCAGCTGCACAAGCGCGCCGGTCAGCACGATCATCCCGGTGCAGCCCAGCGCGATCGTCAGGCCGGTAATCAGCCGCAGCGTGCCCGTATCGATCGGCCGGACCTCGCCATAGCCGACGGTGAAGATGGTCAGCACGACCATGTAGAGCGCGTCGGACAGGTTCCAGCCAGCGATCATGTAGGCGATCACCGCAACGAATGAGACGAGCAGCACGAACGACGCGGCGATCGCCACGTTGCGTTCGGGCGAACCGAACACGTCGGTCGCGCTGGCGTTCAGTCTGTTGCGCTCGATGGCCATGCCCGGTTCCCGCGATCACGACTGGCGCGCGGTAAGTCAAATGTCCAGCGCCTTGACCCTCATGTCGCGGAACGCCCAAGGGCCGCGAAGGACGGATGCCCTTCGCGGCCCCCTGCGCAAGCTCCCGAGGGAGACCTAGACCACGCCGAACGCCAGCATCGCGTCGGCCACCTTCTTGAAGCCGGCGATATTGGCGCCCTTCACGTAGTCGATATAGCCGCCGCCCTGCTCGCCATAGGCAAGGCAGCTCTTGTGGATGCCCGACATGATGTCCTTGAGCATCTGGTCGAGCTCCTCCTCCTTCCACGAGCGGCGTTCGGAGTTCTGGCTCATCTCGAGGCCCGAAACCGCGACTCCGCCGGCGTTCGCGGCCTTGCCCGGCGCGTACATGATCTTCGCCGCCTTGAAGACATGCACGCCATCGAGGTCCGTCGGCATGTTCGCGCCTTCCGACACCGCGACGCAGCCATTGGCGACGAGTGTCCGCGCATCCTCGCCGAGCAGTTCGTTCTGAGTGGCGCAGGGCATCGCGAGGTCGCAGGGAACGCCCCACGGCGTCTTGCCGGCATGGAAGGTGGCGCCGTCGAACTCGTCGCAATAGTCCTGGATGCGCCCGCGCCGATGCGTCTTGTGCGCCTTGACCCAGTTGATCTTCTCCTGCGTCAGGCCGGCGGGATCGTGGATGAAACCGCCCGAGTCCGACAGCGTGACGACCTTGCCGCCAAGCTGGGTGATCTTCTCCGCCGCGTGCGTCGCCACGTTGCCCGAGCCGGAGATCACGGCGGTCTTGCCCTCGACGCCCTGCCCCTTGCAGGCGAGCATGTTGGCGAGGAAATAGACCGCGCCGTATCCCGTCGCCTCGGTGCGGATCAGCGAGCCGCCCCATTCCAGCCCCTTGCCGGTCAGCACGCCGGTGAACTGGTTGGTGATGCGCTTGTATTGTCCGAACATGAAGCCGATCTCGCGCCCGCCCACGCCGATGTCGCCCGCCGGCACGTCGACGTCTGCGCCGATGTGACGGTAGAGTTCGGTCATGAAGCTCTGGCAGAAGCGCATGATTTCGCGCACGCTCTTGCCCTTGGGATTGAAGTTCGATCCCCCCTTGCCGCCGCCCATCGGCAGTCCGGTCAGCGCGTTCTTGAAGGTCTGCTCGAACGCGAGGAACTTCAGCACGCTTTCGGTCACGCTCGGGTGGAAGCGGATTCCGCCCTTGTAGGGGCCGATCGCGTTATTGTTCTGCACGCGCCAGCCGCGCTGCACGCGGATGTTGCCGTTGTCGTCCTCCCAGCACACGCGGAAGCTGACCACCCTATCGGGCTCGGCGATGCGCCGCAGTATCTGCTGCGCGTGGTATTCTTCCTTGTCCTGGATGAAATCGAAGATGTCCTCGGCCACTTCCTGCACGGCCTGGACGAACTCGGGTTGGTAGGGATTGCGCTTTTTCACGCCTTCCATGAAGGTCGGGAAATCGACATGATCGGAAACGGCCACTAAAGTTCTCCCCGCCTGCGGCGCCGGTTCGCGCCGGGACTGAGCGGCCCAGGGTCACGCGTGTCGCCGGATCATTGCCGAGTCGCGCCCTTTTTTCTGGCCCAAGTTTAGACGCTTTTTCATCCGGCAAAAGGGGTGGTCAATTCGCGCCGTCCGCGATCATTTTCCGCCGGGCGAAAGTGCCTTGTCGAGCGCTTCGTTGGCCTTGTGGTGGGCATCCTCCTGCGACGGCAACGGCCCCTCGGGCTTGGCCTCCCCGGGCGCCGGCGCGCCTTGCGCCGACCGCTTTTCACCCTGCGGCAACTCGAAAGTCGTCACTGGTCCGAGCTTGGCCGCAAGATTGTTGAGCTGCGCGGAAATCACGCTGTCGACCGCCGGTGCGAGCTTGTCCTGCGGATAGCGCATGTAGCCGCCGACGACGTATTCCCACAGGATGCGCGTGCCTTTCGCGAGCGGTTTGAGCGTAACCGTCAGCGTCCCCGTTACCGCTTCGGACTGGAGCGGCCCCAGTGCGCCGCTCATCCTCAGCGCCTTGGGCTGCTGGACATAGATCACGCGCATGTGCTCGACACCGCCGGGCCTCGACCCTGCCGGCGCGTCCCCGGGCAGCGGCAGCTTCTCGCAGAAACAGCCGCCCGCGACGGGATCGAGCGACAGGTTGGCCGCGCTGCCCGAGAAGGTGTGCTCATCGAGCCACCACTTGGCCGGCTGGACCAGCGCCTTCCAGGTCTCGTCGGGCGACGTGACGACTTCGGCGGCGACGCGCACGGTGAAACCGTTGTCCGACCTGGCGACGATCTCGCCGGATGCCTGGGCGGGAGCCAGCGTTGCGGCGGCGAGCGTCATCAAAAGCCAACCGCGCATCGCCCTGCTCCCGTTCTGCCCCGCGGATCAGTCCGCCAGGACCTGCTCGATCTGCGCGGTAACGTCATCCATTTCAGCCATGCCGTCAACGCGCGTCACGATCCCGCGCGCTTCGTAGATCGGCAGGATCGGCGCGGTCTTGGCGCGGTATTCGGCCATGCGCGTGCGCACCGTTTCCTCGTTGTCGTCGGGACGGCGCTTGAACTCGTGCCCGCCGCACCTGTCGCAAGTGCCCTCGACCTTCGGTTTCTCGAACTTGTCGTGATAGCCCTTGCCGCACGAAGCGCATGTGAAGCGCCCGGTTATGCGCTCGACCAGCGCATCCTCGTCCACGTCGAGTTCGATCACATGGTCCAGCGCCTTGCCGCGGCTCGCCAGGATCGCGTCGAGCGAGGCGGCCTGCGGGGCGGTGCGGGGATAGCCGTCGAAAATC
>JAJXVK010000031.1 GCA_021782155.1 Pseudomonadota bacterium | reverse complement strand
GAACTCGGCGCTGCCGCCGGCCTCGGCGAGTTCGGCGGCGAGCGCCTCGGCGCGGGCGTCGAGCTCGGGAAAGTGGTTGCGCTGGCGCGCGACGAAGCGCCGCGCCTCGGCCACCGGATCCGCCGCCTCTTCCGCGCCCGGCACGCGCTGCTCGGCAAGCGCCTGCTGCTCGCGCAGATAGGCGCCGTGGAGCCGCAGCAGGGCTTCGGACACGCCGGGGAAGTTGGTGGCGAGGTCCGCCACTTCGAGCGCTGGCAGGTCGATGTCGGCAAAGATCGGGTCGCGCAGCACGTCGGTGAGGCGTCGCGCGTAGTCGTCGGCATCCTCGCTCGCGAGCTCGGAAATCTCGAGCTTGTAGCTGCGCGCAAGGCGCAGCAGCAGTTCGGCGGTGAGCGGGCGCTGGTTGCGCTCGAGCAGTGCGATGTAGCTGGGGGAGATGTCGAGGTCCGACGCCATGGCCTGCTGCGTGAGGCCGAGTTCGCGCCGCAGACGCTTGAGCCGGGGGCCGAGGTACAAAGGGCGGGTGGTGCTCATGACAGGCACATTGTCACAACTGCACAACTATACAAGGAAAAGCTGTAAAGATTTACAGTGTTACCGTGCCAGCGGTTTCGCAGTGCAATATCGGCGCGTAGGTCGGCCTCACGCAATAACCAACCCGCGAGAGTGCCATGACCTATCAGCAGACCATCAAAGAGGCCGACGGCGAGATCGGCCAGTTCCGCCAGACCTGGGACGGGATCGACGCCGAGTCGGTTGCCCGCATGCGCCTGCAGAACCGTTTCCGCACCGGCCTCGACATTGCGCGCTATACCGCCAGGATCATGCGCGAGGACATGGCCGCCTATGACGCCGATCCCGCCAGCTACACCCAGTCGCTGGGTTGCTGGCATGGTTTCATCGGCCAGCAGAAGATGATCTCCATCAAGAAGCACTTCGGCAACACCAAGCGCCGCTACCTCTACCTGTCGGGCTGGATGGTCGCCGCGCTGCGCAGCGAGTTCGGCCCGCTTCCCGACCAGTCCATGCACGAGAAGACCTCGGTTCCCGCGCTGATCGAGGAACTCTACACCTTCCTGCGCCAGGCCGACGCGCGCGAACTGGGCGGGCTTTTCCGCGACCTTGACAAGGCCAAGGCTGCCGGCGACGCGGTGAACACGCATCGCCTGCTGCACGGGATCGACGAGTTCCAGACCCACGTCGTGCCGATCATCGCCGACATCGACGCGGGCTTCGGCAACGCCGAGGCGACCTACCTGCTTGCCAAGAAGATGATCGAGGCCGGCGCCTGCGCGTTGCAGATCGAGAACCAGGTCTCCGACGAGAAGCAGTGCGGCCACCAGGACGGCAAGGTGACCGTGCCGCACGAGGACTTCCTCGCGAAGATCCGCGCGCTGCGCTACGCCTTCCTCGAACTGGGCGTGCCCGACGGCATCATCGTTGCGCGCACCGATTCTCTCGGCGCGGGGCTGACCAAGCAGATCGCCTTCACCGCCGAGAAGGGCGACATCGGCGACCAGTACAACAGCTTCCTCGACTGCGACGAGGTCGATCCGGCGACGCTGGGCCACGGCGACGTTCTGATCAGCCGCGACGGCAAGCTGGTGAAGCCCCGGCGCCTGCGTTCGAACCTGTTCCAGTTCCGCCCCGGAACCGGCGAGGACCGCTGCGTGCTCGACTGCATCACCGCGCTCCAGAACGGCGCCGACCTGCTGTGGATCGAGACCGAGAAGCCGCATATCGGCCAGATCGGCGGCATGGTGAACCGCATCCGCGAGGTCGTGCCGGGCGCCAAGCTGGTCTACAACAACTCGCCCAGCTTCAACTGGACGCTCAACTTCCGCCAGCAGGTCTATGACGCCTGGGCCGAGGCCGGCAAGGACGTGTCCGCCTATGACCGCGCCAAGCTGATGAGTGTCGACTACGACGGCAGCGAGCTGGCGGCCGAGGCCGACGAACGCATCCGCACCTTCCAGAAGGACGCGGCGCGCGAGGCGGGCATCTTCCACCACCTGATCACGCTGCCGACCTACCACACCGCGGCGCTCAGCACCGACAATCTCGCCCGGGAGTACTTCGGCGAAGCGGGCATGCTGGGCTACGTCAAGAACGTGCAGCGTCAGGAGATCCGCCAGGGCATCGCCTGTGTGAAGCACCAGAACATGGCCGGCTCCGACATCGGCGACGACCACAAGGAATACTTCGCCGGCGAAGCCGCGCTGAAGGCCGGCGGCGAGCACAACACGATGAACCAGTTCGCCGCATAGGCGGCTGGGGAACCAGTTCGCCGCATAGGCGGCTGGGAGAACCAGTTCGCCGCGCAACGCGGCGGGCCGCGGAAGCCGGGCGGCATTCACACCAAACCCGGTTTCCGTCTTTTCCGACCGTCAACAGGGCGGCGGGTCCCAACGACACACGCGGCAGGCAAGCCGCGGATGGAGAGGATTGCCACGATCCTTCAAGCGAACTTTCCTGGGGAGGAAAGCGCGGCCCGTCGCACCCTGGTGCGGCGGGCCGATTTTCCTTGGAGGAGCGGCGGATAATCTCACCTGCCCTGTTTCCATGCGTGCTCGCGGAACCCCGCGTCGATGCGAGGGTGGCGAACTGCGTCGAGAGTCGCGCGACCAAGGGCCCGGTGCTGCTGGCGGTGGAGTGCTCGACGGCGAGCGACCCGGACGTGGCTCAAAAATAAGGTTGATGTCAGATTAGCCCACTATCTTTAGTCAGGCTTATCGATCGTCCGGCCACCTTCGGCGTCGGTCATTCACATGCGGAGACAGGCGATGGAGGTCGGCGCGGCGACACGGCAAGCGGGGCATCGCGGCGAGCTCACCGTCCGCATCCGCAAGGGGCCGCTCGAAACGCCCGGCGTGCGGGTGCTCGACCTCTCGCTGGCCGGCTGCATGATCGAATGGCACGGCTGGAAGCTCCAGGAAGCGCAGCGCCTGCTGGTCAGTTTCCCGACGTTGTCGAACGTCGGATCGACGGTGCTGTGGATCGAGGACAACCGCGTCGGCCTGCTGTTCGACGACCTGCTCCACATGGCGGTCTACGAGCACATGATCGCGGCCCGGGGCTGACTGCGGGGCATCGGGCGCGCATCAGCTCCGCGCGGCACTGTTTCGTCGCCCACGCACTGGCGTCCACGGCTGCGCTCGATCATGCTCGCGGCATTCTGCGCCGGGGGGTCTGTAGAGAGGCGGAAACCCGCTCAGTCCGCCGCTCTCGCGCAGGTGATGCACAGCGTCGCGGTGGGCAGCACCTCGAGCCGCTTGTCCATGATGTCGGCGCCGCACTTCGCGCAGGAACCGTAGGTGCCGTTCTCGATGCGCAGCAGCGCCGCGCGTACTTCGGCGATTTCGCGGCGCAGCACGTCGTCGATCCCGGCCAGCGCCTCGTCGTCGGCAAGGTCGATCGCCTGTTCGGGCAAGTCGTCGTCGAGCGGCTGGCGCAAGTCGTCCTCTACCGCCCCGGCCCGCGCCAGCAGGTCATTGAGCATGGCTTGCAGCTTCGTTTCGATCGCCTTGGTGTCGTCCATCGTCGGCTCCCTTTCGTGAGCAGGTGTGAGGCCTCGGCGGCCTCAGGGCAAGTTCGGCTCGGCGCGCGCGGCAGCTTCGGCGATCTCGGCGCGTAGCTGCTTTGCTGCCTCGCCGTGCGTCAGCCCGAGCAGCAGCAGGCGGGTGGAGACGGCCATCTCGGCAGCGAAGCGCGCGCCGTCCCAGTCCTCGGCGAGCCACGCCTCGACCGTGCCGCCCATCGTGCGAAGCAGCAAAGCGGTGAGCGTCGGTGCGTCGACCAGCAGGTCCAGCGCGCCGTCCGCCGCCGCCGCCTCGATCATCGCGCGCCACAGCGCCTGGCCTTCCACCGTCATCATCGCGCGCAGCTCGCCGGCATTGGTGTCGAGCACCGCGTGATACAGCCCGCGGTAGAACGCCGGCTCGTCGAGGTAGTGCACCGCGACGAGGTCGATTGCGCGCAACAGGTGCGCGAACGGCGGCAGCGGCGGTTGCCGCGAGAGTCGCCCGGCGAAGCTCTCGAACTCGTCGCGGATCACGCGGCGCAGCACTTGCGACTTCGAGCCGAGCAGGTTGTAGGGCGTGGCGGGGCTGACCCCGGCGCGCCGCGCCAGTTCGAGCATCGAGAAGCCGGTGCCGCCGGTCTCGCGCACCAGCGCGTGCGCGGAATCGACGAGGTTGCGGCGGCGCGCCTCGCGCGCTTCGGGGGACAGCGCCATCGCCTGTCAGCCCGCCGGGATGTTCTCGTAATAGGGGATCATCACGTCGTCGCTGCCCTCTTCGAGCTGGCCGAGCATCGACACGGTCACCGGGTGGACCACGCCGGCGTCGGTCATGATCTCGATGAACGCCGGGCCGCCGCAGGCAAGCGCGCGCTGCATCGCCGGGGCGATCTCCTCGAAGCGGGTGACCCGCTCCGAATGGCAGCCGAAGGCGCGCGCGATGTCTGCATAGGCGGTGCCCTCGATCTTGGTGATCACATTGTAGTTTCCGCCGAACATGATCTGCTGGCCGTGGATCGACATGCCCCAGACCTGGTTGTTGAGCACCACGTTCACGATCGGCAGGCGGTGGCGGACCATCGTGTCGAGTTCCTGGATGTGGAAGCCCAGCGCGCCGTCGCCGGTCAGGTGCACAACGCGGCGCCCCGGATTGGCGATCTGCGCGCCGATGGCGAAGCCGGGGCCGATGCCGAGGCAGCCAAGGTAGCCGTGGCTGAGCACGCTCGCCGGGCTGTTCACCGCCGTTGCCGCTCCGCCCCACGAAGCCGCCTCGCCCCCGTCGAAGGCATAGACCGCGTCGGGCCCCGCCGCTTCGGCGACAGCGCGAGCGGCGTGGAACGGATGGATGCCATTCGCGGTCTCGGTCTCGGGGAAGCTCGCGGCAAACACCCCGGCCGCCGAGGTCGCGGCCGCGCGCCACGCGTCGAGACCTGCGGGCGCGCCGGCCCCCAGCGCGTCGTCGAGCGCCTTGACCGTTTCCGTGCAGTCGGCGGCGATGGCGAGGTCGACGTTGCGGATGCGGCCGATTTCGCTTGCGTCGGAGTGGACCTGCGCCAGCTTCGCGCCGTTGGGCACGACCGCGCCCGAGCGCCCGCCGAGCAGCAGCCCCATCTTGCCGCCGAGCAGGATCACGAGATCGGGCGGCTCGATCCCCATCAGCGGCAGCAGCGCCAGGTTGCCCGCCGCGCCGCCGTCGCAAGCGTGACCCGCGGGCAGCACGCCGTTCGCCTGCGACTTGGTGAAGACGGGCAGTGGAAGGCGCGCGGTCAGCGCGCGCAGCGCGGCGGCGGTGGGCGCATTTGCGGCCTCGTTTCCGGCGATCAGCACGGGGCGCCGGGCGGCAAGCAGCAGGTTCACGAGCGCGCGCGCTTCGTCCGGCGCGGGGGCGGGGCGCGGACTCACCGTCACGCCTGCCGGCGGTGTGGCGCGCCCGGCGGCAACGCTCATGTGCAGCACGTCAATCGGAACCTCGAGCAGCACCGAACCCTTCGGCCCGGTCATCGCCTTGCGGATCGCCATCGCGGTGAGGTCGGCGATGCGCTCGGTCGCGGGGATCGAGAACGCCCACTTGGTCGCCGGGCGGGCCATCGCGATCTGGTCGATGCCGCCCTGCAGCGGGTTGGTCTCCACTTCGCGCAGCGGCGGCGCGCCGACGATGAACAGCACCGGCGATCCGTCGAGCTTGGCGTTGGTGATCGCCGAGATGCCGTTGGTGAAGCCGGGCCCGGCGGTGATGATGCACACGCCCAGCTTGCCGGTGGAGCGGGCATAGGCATCGGCGGCATGGCCCGCGGCCGATTCGTGGCGGAAGTCGGTCAGCGCGATGCCTTCCTCGATGCAGCCCTTGAGCAGCGCCTCCAGATGCCCGCCGTGGAGCGCGAAGGCCTGCGTCACGCCCGCCGCCTTGAGCGTCTTCGCCAGAAGTTGCCCGCCGACGAGCCTTTCGCCTTCAGCCATCCTCGTCCTCCGTGTTGCAGCCGCGCTGCGTTAAAATTATAGTAGACTATAATAACCGACCACATCGGTGGAGGGAAGAGGATGGAAGCGCGTTTCGGCGGCAGGGTGGCTCTCGTCACCGGCGGCGCATCGGGTATCGGCGCGGCGGCAGTGCGCCAGTTTCATCGCGAAGGGGCGTGCGTGGTGATCGCCGACGTCGACGCGGCGGGCGGCACGGCGCTGGCAGGCGAACTCGGCGCGCGCGCGCGGTTCCACGCCACCGACGTTTCCGATTACGATGCGGTCGAGGCCCTGGTGCTCGAGGCGGTCAGCGCCTTCGGGCGGCTCGACGTGCTGTTCAACAACGCCGGCATCGGCAGTTTCTCACCGATCCCCGACCTTGCCGTGGAGGATTGGCAGCGGGTCATCGCGACTGACCTCAACGGCGTGTTCTACGGCATGAAAGCGGCGATCCCGGTGATGCGCGAGCAAGGCGGCGGGGCGATCGTCAACACCGCCTCGATCTCGGGCCTGTCCGGCGACTATGGCTTTGCCGCATACAACGCGGCCAAGGCGGGGGTGATCAACCTGACGCGCACCGCCGCCATCGACCACGCGCGCGAAGGCATCCGCGTCAACGCGGTCTGCCCCGGCCCGGTCGACACGCCGATCATCGCGGGCATTTCGGAAGTGCCGGGCCTGCGCGCGACGTGGGACGACGCGGTGCCGATGGGCCGCTTCGCGAGGCCCGAGGAGATCGCCGAGGTCGCCGCCTTCCTCGCCTCCGACGCCGCGTCCTACGTGACCGGAGCGATCATCCCGGTCGACGGCGGCGTTACAGCGCATACCGGGCAGCCCAACCTGTTGCGCGCGATGGGCAGGGGAGACGCATCATGAAAGCAGTTGTCCGGCGCGGCGGCGCGCTCGTCGATACCGACATGGCCGATCCGGTCCCGGGCGAGGGGCAGGCGCTGGTCCGCACGCTGGTCTGCGGCATCTGCGGCTCGGACCTCCACGCGCTGCACCACCTGGACCACATGGTCGCGCTGACCAGCCGCGCGGGCGGTTCGCTCAACCTCGACCCGGCGGCCGACGTCGTGTTCGGGCACGAGTTCGCCGCCGAAGTGCTCGACTATGGGCCGGGAACGGAAAAGCGCCTCAAGCCCGGCACGCGCGTCGTCTCGGTTCCGGCCGCGTTCGGGCCGCAGGGCAGCGAACTGGTCGGCTATTCGAACCGCTTCCCCGGCGGCTTCGCCGAGCGCATGGTGCTGCAGGAGGCGCTGTTGCTCGAAGTGCCCAACGGCCTCGATGCAGAACGCGCCGCGCTGACCGAGCCGATGTCGGTGGGCGAGCACGCGGTCGCGCAGGCGAGTGTCACGCGGCAGAGCGTGGCGCTGGTGATCGGCTGCGGACCGGTCGGCCTCTCGGTCATCTCCGCGCTCAAGGCGCGCAGGGTGGGGCCGGTGATCGCGACCGACTTCTCGCCCGCGCGCCGCGCCGCGGCCGAAGCGCTGGGGGCCGACATCGTGCTCGACCCGCGCGAGCACTCGCCGCACGAACGCTGGGAGAGCTTCGACGTTCCCGCGACTCTCGCCAGCTTCGGCGCTGCCAGCCTGATGGGACGGCAGGTGCGCGACGCGGTGGTGTTCGAATGCGTCGGCGTGCCCGGCATGCTCCAGAACCTGATCGAGAACGCGCCGCCCAATGCGACGATCATGGTCGTCGGCGTGTGCATGGAGAGCGACACGATCGAGCCCTCGCTGGCGATCAACAAGCAGCTGAACCTCAAGTTCGTGTTCGGCTACAGCCCCGAGGAATTCGCCGCGACGCTCCGCGAGATCGCCGAGGGAACGCGCGACGTGACCGCGCTGATGTCGGGCACGGTCGGCCGCTCGGGCGTCGCCGCCGCGTTCGACGCGCTGGGCCGGGCCGGCGAGGGGATCAAGATCCTCGTCGATCCATCGCGCGACTAGAACGGTAGGAGGCTGCTGGCTGGGGCGGCAGGATTCGAACCTGCGAATGCCGGTACCAAAAACCGGTGCCTTACCACTTGGCGACGCCCCAGCAGGAAGGCGCGCTTATAGCGGTCGAACGCGCGATGGGAAGGGGGCAGGTGCCCCCATTCCCGTCAGGTCAGAATCCGCGCACGACGCTCTGTAGCAGTTCGGGGTCGAGCGTGTCGAAGTCGCTTGCGTCGTGGCGTTCGAGCAGGCCCTTGCGGCTGTTGACCAGCCGTCCGCGGCGGCAGCCGGGGCGCGCGTCGATCTCTGCCACCCAGCGTCCGACGTGTTCGTATTCGTGCATCGAGAGGAACTCGGCCGCATCGCCATAGGCCTCGCCGCGGTAGATGTTGCCGAGCCACGCATAGGCGGCCATGTCGGCGATGGTGAACATGTCGCCGGCAAGGTACTGCGCTTCGGCGAGCCGCCGGTTGGCGACGTCGTAGAGCCGCTTGGTCTCCATCGAATAGCGGTTGATCGCGTATTCGATCTTCACCGGCGCATAGTTGTAGAAGTGCCCGAAGCCGCCGCCGATGAACGGCGCGGAACCCATCTGCCACATCAGCCACGAAAGGCACTCGGCGCGGCCTTGCGCGTCGGTGGGGATGAACATGCCGAACTTCTCGGCGAGGTGGAGCATGATGGCGCCGCTTTCGAACACGCGGAACGGCTTGGGGCCAGAGCGGTCCTGCAGCGCCGGGATCTTGCTGTTGGGGTTGAGCGATACGAAGCCCGAACCGAACTGGTCGCCCTCGCCGATATTGATCAGCCAGGCGTCGTATTCGGCGTCGGAGAAGCCCGCATCGAGCAACTCCTCGAACAGCATCGTCACCTTCTGCCCGTTGGGCGTGGCGAGCGAATAGAGCTGGAAGGGGTGCTTGCCGACCGGCAGCTCCTTGTCGTGCGTGGGGCCGGCGATGGGCCGGTTGATGTTGGCGAAGGCCCCGCCCGAGGGCTTGTCCCAGGTCCAAACCCTGGGGGGCGTGTAGGTTTCTTCCGGCATGTCCTTCTCCGCAGATTGTATGTGTTGCTTACCTTTTGCGCGCGCCGGGGAATCGGTGCAAGCGGCTATTCGTTCCGGCCGCCTTGCCGGTTGCTATTCGCCGATTATCGCGTCGCCGAGTTCGCCACCACTTCGTTCGGGGCCGAGCAGGACCCACACCGCCAGCACCACCGCGGTCACCGCCGCGAACACCGCCAGCGCCATCGCGTAGTCGTCGCCGTGGCGTTCGGCGAAACCCGCCTGCCACACCGCGTTGCCCGAGGCGACGAGGTTGCCGAGCTGGTAGACGAAGCCGGGGAACATCGCGCGCACCGCGGGCGGTGACAGCTCGTTGAGGTGCGCGGGCACGATCGCCCAGGCGCCCTGGACCGAGACCTGCATCAGGAAAGCCCCGGCGCCCAGCAACACCGCCCCCGGCGCGAAAGCCCACAGCGGAAGCACAGGCAGCGCAAGCAGGCTGGCTATCGCAATCGTGCGCCGCCTGCCGAAGCGGTCCGACAGCGGTCCGAACAGCATCGCGCCGGTGATCGCGCCGACGTTCATCACCATCGCGATCAGGCCGGTGAGGTGCGTATCGTACTCGCGCTGCTTCTGGAGGAAGGTGGGGTAAAGGTCCTGCGTGCCGTGGCTGAAGAAGTTGAACGCGGCCATCAGCACCACGAGGTAGAGCGCCAGCTTCCAGTGGCGCACGATATCGCCCAGCGGCGCGAGCGGGGAGCCGCCGGCCTGGCGCGCGCGCGCCGCGAACACCGGGCTCTCCTCGACATGGACGCGCACATAGAGCACGAAAAGCGCAGGCGCGAGGCCGAGCACGAACATCCACCGCCAGCCGATCGCGTCGAAGAACAGGTAGTAGACGAGGCTCGCCAGCAAGTAGCCCGACGGGTAGCCCGACTGGATCAGTCCCGAGACCACGCCGCGCACCCTCGGCGGTATCGTTTCCATGGCAAGGCTCGCCCCCACGCCCCATTCGCCGCCCATCGCGAAGCCGAACACGGTGCGGATCAGCAACAGCTGGCCAAGGCTCTGCGCCGCGCCCGACAGTGCCGAGAGCACCGAGAAGGCGAGGATCACCATGACCAGAACCGGGCGGCGGCCATATCGCTCGGCCACCAGCCCGAACACGAGCGCGCCGACGGGGCGTGCGGCCAGCGTGAAGGTGATCGCCGCCGCCACCGACTTGATGTCAGAACCGAACGCCGCCGCGATCGCCTTGAGCATGAAGACGAGGAGGAAAAAGTCGAAGGCGTCGAGCGTCCAGCCGAGGTAGCCCGCCCAAACCGCGGTGCGCTGTGGCCGCGACAGGCTCTTGAAATCGGCAATGATTCCCACGCTGGTCTCCCCGTTTGCGCCCTTGGCGGGGAGTGTATCGCCCTTCTGCCGCGCCGCAAGGCCGGTGAGGCGATGCAAGATCTCGGGGTTGCTCCGCCTTGGCACGAGAGACTAAGTTGCCGCCATGAAGATAATCGACATGGGTCTTGCCCGACTTGCATTCGCAGCCCTGCTTGCGGGGTCCTGCCAACCGGCATTCGCCAGGGTTTCAGTCGATCCGGCCCGGATCACCGACACCGTGAAGGCGCTCGCCTCCGACACCTTCGAAGGCCGCGCGCCGGGCACGCCGGGCGAGGATCGCACGGTGGGATACCTCATCGCGAAGTTCCAGGATCTCGGGCTCGAACCCGCGGGTCCCGACGGGCAGTGGGTCCAGAAGGTGCCGTTGCTCCACACAGCCTTGCAGGCGCCCCGGACGCTGGCGTTCGCCGGGCCGCAAGGGTCGATGTCGGTGGTCCAGTCGAAGGACATCTACCTCGCCACCAACCGTCCCGACGACTCGGCGAGGATTGCGGCGGCGCCGGTGGTGTTTGTCGGCTACGGCGTGAAGGCGCCCGAGCGTGGGTGGGACGACTTCAAGGGCGCGGACCTCAAGGGCAAGGTCGTGGTCTTCCTCGTCAACGATCCCGATTATTACGCGAAGCCCGGGGAGCCCGCCTACGGCAAGTTCGGCGGGCGCACGATGACCTATTACGGCCGCTGGACCTACAAGTTCGAGGAGGCCGCGCGGCAGGGTGCGATCGGCGCGCTGATCGTCCACGATACGTCGGCGGCGGGCTATGGCTGGAACGTGGTGATCAGCCCGGGCGGCGAGAACTATGATATCGTCAGGAAGTCCGATGACCTCACCACGCTGGCGCTTCAGGGCTGGATCGCGGGCGATGCGGCGACCAAACTGTTTGCCTCGGCCGGACTGGACCTGGCGAAGCTGCAGATCGCGGCGCGCTCGCCCAGATTCCGCCCGGTGACGCTCAAGGGCGTGACGTTCAGCGCCGACGTACCGGTGAAGCACGAAGTGATCGAGAGCCACAATGTGCTCGCCAGGATCACCGGCTCCACGCGACCCGGCGAAGTGGTGATGTACGGCGCGCACTGGGACGCCTACGGCAAGGGCCCGCCCGACGAGAACGGCAGGATCTACCGCGCCGGAGCCAACGACGATGGCCTGGGCATCGCCGGCATCCTCGAGATCGCGCGGGCGATGAAAGCCGAGGCGCCTCCGCAGCGGACCGTGCTGTTCGCGGCGTGGACGGCTGAAGAGCGCGGGCTGCTCGGTTCGGAGTATTATGCCGCGAACCCCGTGTTCCCGATGGCGAAGACGGTTGCCAACCTCGACATCGACATCCTCCAGACCGCGGGCGCGGCGAACGACGTGGTGCTGGTCGGCAAGGGGCAGGACACGCTCGAAGACGACATGGCGCGCGTCGCCGCGACGCAGGGCCGCACGGTGACGGCAGAGGGCCTGCCCGAGCGCGGCCTGTTCTACCGCGCCGACCACTTCTCCTTCGCCAAGCGCGGCGTGCCGGTACTGCTGCTGATGGGCATCGCCGGGGCTTCGGACCTGAAGCAGGGCGGGGTCAAGGCCGGGCAGGCGTGGATCGACCAGTACACCGGCCATTGCTACCATCAGGCCTGCGACCAGTGGAGCCCGGATTGGAACCTCGACGGCGCGGTGCAGGACATCGACCTCATCGGCACGATCGGCGAGGAGCTGGCGAATTCGGACACATGGCCGCAGTGGAAGCCCGGCAGCGAATTCAAGGCGATCCGCGACAAAACTGCGAGCGAGCGGGAGTAGCTTCCCAATTCGTCATCCGCGCGAAGGCGGGGACCCCGTCAGGCCGTTGAGCGCTGGATTCCCGCCTTCGCGGGAATGACGATCAAAGTCGTTGCGCCCCGATTACCCCAGCCGCTTGACCCAGCCGTGCGGGTCGGCGGCCTCGCCGCGCTGGATCGAGACCAGCTTCTGCCGCATCTTCTGGGTGAGCTGGCCGGGCCCGCCCGAGCCCACGGCGAACTCGCCGAAATGGCCCGCCACCTTGCCCACCGCGGTCACCACCGCGGCTGTGCCGCAGGCGAAAGTCTCGACCAGCTTGCCGGATTGCGCGTCGGCCTTCCAGTCGTCGAAGGCATAGCGTTCCTCGCGCACCGTCAACCCCTCATCACGGGCGAGCGCGATCAGGCTGTCGCGGGTGATGCCGGGCAGGATCGTGCCGCCCAGCGGCGGGGTGACCAACGTGCCGTCGTCGAACACGAAGAACAGGTTCATGCCGCCCAGTTCCTCGATCCACTTGCGCTCGGCGGCGTCGAGGAACACGACCTGATCGTGGCCGTTGGCGATGGCCTCGGCCTGCGGCACGAGGCTCGCGGCGTAGTTGCCGCCGCACTTGGCGGCGCCGGTGCCGCCGGGCGCCGCGCGGGTGTAGTCCGCCGACAGCCAGATCGAGACCGCCGGCGCGCCCGACTTGAAATAGTTGCCCGCCGGGCTGGCGATGACGAGGAACTTGAAGCTCCTGGCCGGGCGCACGCCGAGGAACGCCTCGGTGGCGATCATGAAGGGGCGCAGATAGAGCGAACCGCCCTCGATCGTGGGGAACCACTCGCGATCGGCCAGCACCAGTTGGCGGCACGCCTCGACGAAGGCTTCCTCGGGCAGTTCAGGCATGGCAAGGCGCCGGGCCGAGGCGTTGAAGCGCGCGGCGTTGGCTTCCGGCCGGAACAGCGCCATGCCACCATCGGACAGGCGATAGGCCTTGAGCCCTTCGAAGATCTCCTGCGCATAGTGCAGCACGGCGGTCGCGGGATCGAGAGTCAGCGGTCCGCGCGGGCCGACCGTGGCATCGTGCCAGCCGCGCCCTTCGTCCCACTCGATCACGACCATGTGGTCGGAGAAGGCCTTGCCGAAGCCCGGATCGGCGAGCACCTCTGCCCGCGTCGCGCCCGGAACCGGCGCCGGGTGTGGCAGCCGGGTGAAGGAAAGCGCGGTATCGGCGGTGCCAGTCGCCATAGTGGTCGCCATGGGGCGGGTGTCCTCTGTGCAGAATGGGAGCGCGGCCATTGAACGATTATTTCGTCTTTGGCAAGCGTCATGAAATAAATGGAAAGGAGATTGCTGACGCCGATTTAATCGGGATTTCGCCTCGATGCAAAGGGAAGGCGCGTGCGGGGAGAGGTGGCGGGGTGGAGGGGAAAAATGTGAAGGGCCGCCCCGGCGAACCGGAAGCGGCCCTTCGCATGGTCAGCGGCCGGAAGTGCCGCTCACGAAGCCTTTATCGCTCAATCCTGAAATTTCAGCGATAATGCTCCGCGACGGAAATTGCCGACCTCTCTGCTGAACCATGAGACATCGGATCACCTCCTTTCGCGCTGTTAGAGCCAAAGCGCCGCTTTTTCAGGCGGCTGGACCGGAGGACCGCTGGGCCGATCCGACCTTGATCACAATTGTGAATCATCCTGGACTCGCGAACAAGACTTGCATTGATTTTTTTTGACGTCAGAATCGCGGCTTCGCGCCGGTTATCCACACGAGCGTGTTTCCCTTGGGGCCATGCCCTAGCGGCAATCCTCGATAACCCGATCGATTTCCTCCCACGCCGGGACAATCAGCGTGGGCAGGCCATTGACCTCCAGTTCGAAGCGGCCACGACTGAAGGCCATGGCGTCGAGCGCGCTGTCCTTTGCCGCGAAGCTCGTGCGAAGGACCGGAGGGTTGCCGGATGCCGGTGTGGCGGAGAGCGTGCGGGTCATGCTGGTCGTCACCAGCGTCATGGGAAGCGGCGCGCTTGCCGCGCCGGCGCGGTCGAGCAGGACCATGCCCCGCGCACGGTCGCATCGCAGGACCATCAGCGGGCTTGCGCCGGGTTCGCCGAACGCCGCGAGCGATCCGCCGGCGTCCTGCCGGTAGGTCCAGTCACCCGGAGTCAGCGGCGCGTCCCGCCAGTCGACGGGCGCCGGCGGCGCCATCGCGGCTACCCTGGGCGTCGGCCGCGGCGCGGGGGGCGGCGGCGCGGGCTGCTGTGCCACGCAGCCCGGCACGAGCGCCAGCAGAGCGAGCAACGGGAGCTTGCGGTTGATCTCCATGCCCCGGGTATGGAAGGAGATGCGCGTGACCTCAACCCCGCCCAAACCATCGAAAGTGCGCGTCGACCATTTGCTCGTCGAGCGCGGTCTCGTCGAAAGCCGCGCCCGCGCGCAGGCGCTGATCCTCGCGGGCCTCGTATTTTCGGGGGAAACCAAGATCGCCAAGGCCGGCCAGCCGCTGGCCGCCGGTGCCCCGCTTGAGGTGCGCGGGCGCGACCATCCCTGGGTTTCGCGCGGCGGGATCAAGCTCGCGCACGCGATCGAGCACTTCGGACTCGATCCCCAAGGCATCACTGCGATGGACATCGGCTCGTCGACCGGGGGGTTTACCGACGTGTTGCTCCAGAACGGAGCCGATCATGTCTTCGCGGTGGATTCGGGCACCAACCAGCTCGCCTGGAAGCTGCGCCAGGATCCGCGCGTGACCGTACTCGAAAGGACCAGCGCGCGTGTGCTGACGCCTGCCATGATCGACCGGCCCGCGGCCTGGGTGGTGTGCGATGCAAGCTTCATCGGCCTGCGCAAGGTGCTCGAGGTGCCGCTCGCGCTCGCGGCGCGGCCCACACGGCTGGTCGCGCTGATCAAGCCGCAGTTCGAGGTCGGCAAGGGCGAGGTCGGCAAGGGTGGCGTGGTGCGCGATCCGGCGCTTCACGAGCGCGTTTGCGACGAAGTGCGCGGCTGGCTGGAGGGCGAGGGATGGGCCGTGCAGGGCATCGTGCAGAGCCCGATCACCGGCCCGGAAGGCAACGTGGAATTCCTGATCTCGGCCAGTCGCGGATGATTGACCCGATTCGGGAATGCCACTGCGTTGCCAGCGGGCGGCAGGCAGGCCAATATCCCGGTCCGAATCGGCCCTTCAGCGGGGTGTAAGCAACGAGTACCATGCAGTTTCTCGCCTCGCCTGCCCAACTCCGCGCCAGCCTCCTGCGCTGGTCGCTGTTCATCGTGCCGGTTATCGTCGCGCTCGGCTTCCTTTCGGGAATGGCGGCGGGCAGCGGGCCCGACAACCCGTGGTTCGCGGGGCTGGCCAAGCCTGCGATCTATCCGCCGCCGGTCACCTTTCCGATCGTGTGGAGCGTGCTCTACGTCCTGATGGGCGTGGCGCTGGCGATGGTGTTGAGCGCGCGGGGTGCGGCTGGACGCAGCGTGGCCTTCATCGCCTTCATCGTCCAGTTACTGCTCAACCTGGCGTGGTCGCCGATCTTCTTCGCGCTGCACCAGGTCGGCGTGGCGCTGGGCGTGATCGTTGCACTTGCGCTGGTGCTGGCGCTTACGATCGCGCTGTTCGCGCGGATACGGCCGCTCGCCGCCTGGCTGCTGGCGCCCTGCCTCGTCTGGGTTTGCTTTGCCGGTGTGCTCAACTGGCAATTCGCCCGGCTCAACCCCGACGCGGCGACGCGCAGCGATTCGGGGGCATCGGTGCGCATGGAGCTGTGATGCCCTTGCGCTGCCGGGCGACAACGACCATCTAGCCCGCAGTTCGTTCCAGCCAGGGCCATTTTCCGATGCAAAGCGAAAACCCGATGATTTCCGACCTCGTGAAGCTGATCAACGGCGCCGCGGGCACGCTGGCGGGGATGGGCCGCGAAGCGGGCGAAAGCGCGCGCGAACGCTTTCGCGAGGCGATGGGCGGGCTCGACTTCGTCAGCCGCGAGGAATTCGAGGCTGTCAAGGAAATGGCGGTCGCCGCGCGCGAGGAATCGGATGCCCTCAGGGATCGCATCGCCGCACTCGAGGCGACGCTGGCCGCCAAGGGTTCGAAGGCCAAGCCGGCCGGCAAATCGGCCGGCTGATCTTCGACCGCAATGGGGCGAACGTGCGGCCCCGCCTGGACCGATACCTCTAGGGAAGCGGTATAGCCTTCGCGCCCGATCCGCCGCAGCTTGCGCGATCTCGCGTCAAAGACCCGCCGCGCTGAGCGCCTGGTCGAGATCCTCGATCAGGTCGTCGGTATCTTCCAGCCCGACGTTCAATCGCAGCATGCCTTCGGGCACACCCATGTCCTCGCGCGCCTCGGGGCCGACCGAGTGATGCGTGGTCGAGGCGTTGTGGCACATCAGCGAGCGCGAATCGCCAATGTTGTTCGAAATGTCGATCAGCTTGAGCGCGTCGAGCAACGCGTGCGCCTGTGCGCGTCCGCCGTCGAGCACGATCGCGAAGATCGGCCCGCACGCGTCCATCTGCGTCATCGCGAGGTTGTGCTGCGGGTGGCTGGCGAGGCCCGGGTGGAGGATCCTGGGCACGCGCGTTTCAAGGAATGCGCCGACCTTCATCGCGTTCTCGCTCTGCCGGCGGATGCGCAGGTCGAGCGTCTCTAGCCCCTTCAGCACCACCCAGGCGTTGAAGGGCGAGAGGTTGGGGCCGGTGTTGCGCTGGAACGGCAGCAGCTTGTCGTTGATGAACTCGGCCGAGCCGCAGACCGCGCCCGCCAGCACGCGGCCCTGTCCGTCCATCATCTTGGTCGCCGAATAGGCGAC
>JAJXVK010000244.1 GCA_021782155.1 Pseudomonadota bacterium | reverse complement strand
GCCTTGGACGCTACCGGTGAACCAGGCGCTCGCCTATGGGCCGGAGGTTGAGTATGTAGTCGCGTGGTTGGCAAGTGCCGGAGATTTGAAGAACGAAGACGACGCCGATCGCATACATGGTGTCGGTGGCCTAAGACTGATCATCGCCGAACCTTTGTTCGAAGCCTTTCAAAGGCGCATCGGCAGTGAGAAGTTCGATCTTGAGTTTAGGGTCGAGCGCAGCCTTAAGGGGGCCGACCTCGCCGGCACCATCGCCCGCCACCCGATGCACCATCTCGGCGGCTTCTTCGCCAGGCCGCGCCCTTTCCTGCCGGGAGACTTTGTCACCACCGACAGCGGCACGGGTCTCGTCCACATGGCGCCCGACCACGGCGAGGACGACTTCGACTTGTGCAAGGCCCACGGGATCGAGCCCAAGTTCGCGGTCGAGGGCGACGGCAAGTACCGCGAGGACTGGCTGTGGCTCGGCGGGCAGGGCTCGGTCATCAACCCCAGGTTCAACGCGCCCGACGGCCCGATCTGTTCGGACCTGCGCGAAGCGGGCGGCCTGCTCGCGGCGAGCGCGGACTACAAGCATAGCTACCCGCACTCGTGGCGCTCGAAGGCCAAGGTCATCTTCCGCTGCACGCCGCAGTGGTTCGTGCCGATGGACAAGCCCATCGACCGGCAGGCCGCGCTCTGCGAAACCGAGGCGGACATCCGCGCCGCGCAAGGCGAGGGTGAGACGCTGCGGGCCATCGCCATGTCCGAGATCGAGCGCGTGCGCTTCGTGCCCGAAAAGGGCCGCAACCGCATCGGCAGCATGGTTTCGGGCCGCCCCGACTGGGTGCTCAGCCGCCAGCGCGCGTGGGGCGTGCCGATCACGCTGTTCGTCGACCGCAAGAGCGGCCAGTACCTCGTCGACGAGGCGGTCAACGCGCGGATCGTCGCGGCGGTCACCGCCGATGGCGTCGACGCCTGGTCCGACGCGCGCGCGCAGGAATACCTTGGGGTAGACTACAAGGCCGAGGACTTCGAGCGCGTCACCGACATCCTCGATGTGTGGTTCGATTCGGGCAGCACCCACGCCTTCGTGCTGGAATCTGGCCGCTGGCCCGACCTCAAGTGGCCCGCCGATCTCTACCTCGAGGGCAGCGATCAGCATCGCGGCTGGTTCCAGTCCTCCTTGCTCGAATCCTGCGCCACGCGCGGCCGCGCGCCTTACGACGCGGTGCTGACCCATGGCTTCACCATGGACAGCAAGGGGCTCAAGATGTCGAAGAGCCTCGGCAACACGGTCGATCCGCTCAAGGTCATGCAGCTCTACGGCGCGGACATTATCCGGCTGTGGGCGCTGTCGGTCGACTTCACCGAGGACCACCGCATCGGCGACGAGATCCTGAAGGGCGTCGCCGACCAGTACCGCAAGCTGCGCAACACCTTCCGCTACCTGCTCGGCGCGCTCGACGGTTTCGACGAGGCTGAAAAGGTCGAGCCGAAGGACATGCCCGAGCTGGAGCGCTACGTGCTCGTGCTGCTCGAAAGGCTCGACGCGACATTGAAGCAGGCCGTCGCGGACTTCGACTACAACACCTATGTCCGCGCGCTTTCGGAGTTCTGCAACGAGGACTTGTCGGCGTTCTACTTCGATATCCGCAAGGACTCGCTCTATTGCGACGCGCCGTCCGACCCGCGCCGCCGTGCCTGCCGCACGGTGCTCGACACGCTGTTCCATGCGCTGGTGCGCTACGCCGCGCCGGTGCTGGTGTTCACGAGCGAGGAAGTGTGGGGCACGCGCCATCCGGACGCGGGCAGCGTCCACTTGCTCGAATGGCCGGTCGTGCCGGTCTCGGCGATCGACGAGGACCGCTGGACCGCGCTGCGTTCGCTTCGCGAACAGGTGAATGAACTCATCGAAGTCCCTCGACGCGAAAAGAAGCTGGGTTCAAGCCTTGAGGCAGAAGTAAGCGTACCAGCCGATGCCCCCGAGGCGGATCTCGCCGAGCTGTTCATCACGGCGAAAGTGACACGTGGGCAGGGCGTTCAGGTGAGTGTGACCACCGACCACAAATGCGGCCGCTGTTGGCGGCACCTGCCCGAAGTGGCGGAAGACGGCGCGCTGTGCGGGCGCTGCGAGGACGCGGTCGCCGAGATCGACGGAGCATTGAACGGAGCGTCGGCGTGAAACTCGTCGCCAGCCGCCGCTGGGCCGCCTTCGGGCTGGCGGTGGTGGTCTTCGTGCTCGACCGGGGCATCAAGGCGATGCTGACCGGACCTCTCGAACTGCCCGCCAAGGGGGTGATCTGGCTCCTGCCGGTGTTCGACCTGCGCTACACGCAGAACCTTGGCGTCTCGCTCGGCATGCTCACCGCCAGTTCCGAGGCGCAGCGCTGGGGCCTCGTCGGGCTCACCGCGGTGATCGCGGCGGGGGTGTTCTACTGGATGCTGCGCGAGCGCAACAAGCTCGATCTTGCCGGGCTGGGCCTCGTACTCGGCGGCGCGCTGGGCAATATCTGGGACCGCGCGAGCTATGGCTACGTGATCGACTATGCCGACCTGCACTTCGGCACGTGGCGCCCGTTCCTGATCTTCAACCTTGCCGATGCGGCAATCACCATCGGCGTCCTGATACTGCTTGCCCGCTCGCTGCTTCTGCGCGAAAAGCCCGCCAAGACTGCAAGCGGCGATGCCGCCACGGAGAACCTGTAATGCGTAAAGCCGCCCTTGCCGCCATTGTCGTGACCGGCGCCAGCCTGCTCTCGGGCTGCTCGAGCGGGGGCCTGTTCAACCGCGCCCGACCCGACGAGTTCGCGGTGCAGCGCCAGGCCCCGCTGGTGGTTCCGCCCGATTTTTCGCTGACCCCGCCCAGCCCCGGCGCCCCGCGCCCGCAGGACGCGCAGTCGAGCCAGGAAGCGCTCGAAGCGCTGTTCGGCGGCCCGGCGCCGCGCAGCAAGGTGGAAAGCGACACGATCAGCCGCGCGGGCGATTCGACGCCGGGCATCCGCAGCGTGGTCGGCGATCCGCAGACCAACGTCGTCGCCAAGGGCGACCTCGTCCAGACGATCATCGCCGCCCCGCAGGGCGACGGCCAGAACGCGCAGGCGGTGATTCCGGGCTAAGGCGGAAGGCAACCCGTTTGCGCGTCCCCGCGAAGGCGGGGACCCAAAGCCGCATGGCGCATCGCCTGCGATAAGTCCCAACCAGCCGCCCTAGGCCCCCGCCTTCGCGGGGGCGCAAAGATGCGCGGCGGGTCGGTTCACCCAATCACCCCAAGAACGGCGCGGCGACCTCCTTCGGCACCCGGCACAGGCGCCCGCTCGCCTTGTCGAGCAGCGCCCACGTCGTCTTCGCGGCTACGATCACCTTGCCCTCGCCGTTGCGGAATTCGACGCAGCGGTCGAACCGCGCGCCGGTGGGCGTGCCGGGGATGAAGGTCTCGGCCTTAACGCTCTCACCCGGGCCGATGTTGCCGCGATAGTCGATCTCGTGCCGGGTCACGACCCAGACATAGGCGTCCTGGTGCTCGGCGCTCGCGACCGCGCTCCAGTGCGCGACGGCGATGTCCTGCACCCACGTCAGCCACACCGCGTTGTTGACGTGGCCAAGCTCGTCGATGTGT
>JAJXVK010000243.1 GCA_021782155.1 Pseudomonadota bacterium | reverse complement strand
ATCGTGGTGACGGGCGGCAGCATCCGTTTCGCGCGGCTGAAGATCATGCCCTGGCGCGGGGCCGCGCTGCTGACCGCGATCGCCGCGCCGGCAGCGTTCCTGGGCGGGCTCACCCCGATCGACAAGCACCCCTTCCTGCTGCTGCTCGGCGCGAGCTTGGTGGTGACCGGTGCTACCCTGCTGATCCCGGTGCGCGCGGCGAGCGAAACCGGCGACATCGCCGCGGAAGCCGAGCCGACCCGCTATGCCCGGTTCATGCCGCTGCTGGCCGTGCCGATCGGCTATCTGTCCGGACTGGTCGGGATCGGCGGGGGCATCTTCCTTGCCCCGTTCCTGCATCTGGTGCGCTGGAACAACGCGCGCGCGATCGCGGCGACCGCGAGCCTGTTCATCCTCGTCAATTCGCTGTTCGGGCTCGCCGGGCAATTGCTCAAGGGCGGGGTGGACACGCTGTCGAGCGCGGTGACGCTGGGCCTGCCGCTGCTGATCGCGGTGGCGGTGGGCGGTCAGATCGGCAGCCTGCTCGCCGCGCGGATCCTGCCGGCGACCTGGATCCGCTGGCTGACCGCCGCGCTGACCCTGTGGGTCGGCGGCCGGCTGCTGCTGGGCATGTGAGCGAAAGTGGCTCCCCGAGTTGGATTCGAACCAACGACCAAGTGATTAACAGTCACCTACTCTACCGCTGAGCTATCGGGGAGCAGCCAGATCGGCAGGGGTGCGCCTATATGGAGGGCGCGGGGCTTTGGCAAGCGGCAGAACGCGCATTTTTTGTGCCGCGGGCGATCACACCTGAAACTGTTCGGCGACGATCCGCTCGTCGAGCGAATGGCCGGGGTCGAACAGCAGCGTCAACGCGCTGTCCTGCGCGACGCGAATGACCACCTGCTCGACATCGCGCACCTCCTTCTGGTCGGCGACCACCGAGACCGGGCGCTTGTCCGGTTCCTTGACGGTCACTTCGATGCAATAGCGATCCGGAAGCACCGCGCCGCGCCAGCGCCTCGGGCGGAACGGGCTGATCGGGGTCAGCGCCAGCAGGTTCGAATCGAGCGGCAGGATCGGGCCGCTCGCAGACAGATTGTAGGCGGTCGACCCGGCGGGGGTGGATACCAGCACCCCGTCGCAGACCAGCTCGTCGATCCGGACCTTGTCGTTGACCGTGATCCTGAGCTTGGCCGTCTGGCGGGTTTCGCGCAGCAGCGACACCTCGTTGATGGCGCGATATTCGTAACATGTGCCATCGCGCGCGCGCGCCTCCATCGCCAGCGGCGCGATCGTATGCGGGTTGGCGCGGGCGATCCGGGCGAGCAGCTTGTCGAGCGGGCGCTGGCGGTTCATCAGGAACCCGACCGTGCCGAGATTGACGCCATAGACGGGCAGCACGCGTCCGGCATCGAGCATGGCGTGCAGCGTCTGCAGCATGAACCCGTCGCCGCCGACCACCACCACGGCATCGGCGCGTTCGAGTGGGACCCAGCCGCCCAGCGCGCGGTAATCCGCCGCCACCGCCTGCGCCTTGTCGCTATCGGAAATCGCCAGCGCGAGGCGCGCAAATTCGGCCATGTCATCCTCAAAACTGTGCCAGTTGCGAACGGGCTACCCCTGGCTGGTGGAAAAGGCTATGGCGCATGGGCAATATTGGCAATGCGCGAGTGACTTGGCTTGCCAAAACTGCTGTGGGATCGCGCAACCAACACAGGTCGCACAGACAAGGCATTCGATGGCATCCAGGACTACCCTCGCGGGCGATCCCCTGACCGGGCTCGCCGGCCTCGACGAGGCCAAGGCGGCGATCGCTGCCTGGCAGCGCGACTGGCCGAGCGGGTCGGGCGTGTGTCCGCTGCATGCCATGCTGATCGCGGTGGGCAGGCTAGAGACGGTCAACATCGCCTATGGCGCACCCACCGGCGATTCAGCGCTGGTCGAAATCGCCCGGCGGATCGATCATTTCGCCGCCGACGAGCTGGAAAGCGCGGCATGGCTGGCGGCGCGGGTCGCGGGCGGGACGTTCCTGGTGGTGGCGCGCGAGCGATGCAGCCGCGAGCGCTGGCAGTGGTTCGCCGAGGCGCTGGCCGATGCCATCGCGGTGCCGATCGATACACCCTTTGACGACAGCAGCGTCCGGTTGTGGCCGCGGATCGCGCTGATGCGCGCGGTCGAGGGGGACAAGCCCGACATGATCCTCGACCAGCTGGCCGATGCGCTGCACCGCGCGCGCGAAGAGCGCGGGCGCAGGGTGGTCTGGGTCTCCGGGGAACTCGCGCATGTCGCGGTTTCGAACCAGCAGCTCGAAGCCGACATGCTCGCCGCGATTGACCGCGGCGAGATCGAGATCGTCTTCCAGCCGCAGTATTCGCTGCCCGACGACACGCTGATCGGGGCCGAGGCGCTGGCGCGCTGGCAGCATCCCGAGATCGGGCGGCTCGGCGCGAACACGCTGTTCACTCTGGCCGAGCGCACCGACCATGTCGCGCAGCTGTCGCGTCACATCGCCGAAAGGGCGCTGGCCGAGGCGAGCCACTGGGCCAACGACCTGCGGCTTTCGGTCAATGTCACGCCCTCGGATCTTACCGCAGGCAGTTTCGCCGCCGAATTCCTCGCCATGGTGGAGCGTAGCGGATTTCCTGCCAATCGGCTGACGATCGAAATCACCGAACAGGTTCTGCTCGCCGAGCTCGAACAGGTCACCGCCGCGCTGAAGCCGCTCAAGGATGGCGGGATCCATGTCGCGCTGGACGATTTCGGCGCCGGTTACAGCAATTTCCGCTACCTCAAGATCCTGCCGATCGACATGCTCAAGCTCGACCGCTCGATGGTCGAGGGGATCGCCGACGACGAACGCGATCTGGCGGTGCTGCGCGGCATCACCGCGATGGCGCGCGCGCTCGACCTCGGCATCGTGGCCGAGGGCGTGGAGCAGGACATGCAGCGCACCATTCTCCAGCGCGAGGGAGCCGCCTATTACCAGGGCTTCCTGCGCTCGCTGCCGGTATCGCCGGCGGAATTCCTCGCGCTCGCCCAGGCGAGCGAACCAGCCTAACCCTTCGCCGGTTTGCGCAGGATCCCCGAAAGCCCCCGCGTCAGCTGATAGAGGCCGTTGAGGCGGCTCTGCGGATCGCCCCAGACGCGGCTGATGACCAGCTTCATGTCGGGGCGCAGCTTGGCGGTGCCCTTGAGCCGCTCGACATAGGCGATGAGGCCGGCCGGATCGGGGAAATCGTCGCGGTGGAAGGTTACCAGCGTGCCCGCCGCGCCGACATCGATCTTGGCGATGTTCGCCGCGATCGCCTGATGCTTGATCTCGATCAGCTTGACGAGATTGGCGGTGGCCGACGGCAGCGGGCCGAAGCGGTCGATCATTTCCGCGGCCAGCGCCTCGATCTCGGCCTTGCCCTCGGCATCGTTGAGGCGGCGATAGAGCGCCATCCGCACGGCGAGGTCGGGGACATAGTCCTCCGGGATCATGATCGGCGCATCGACGGTGATCTGCGGGCTGACCTTGTCGGGCCTCGGTTCGAGCCCCAGCTCGCCCGCCTTGGCGGCGAGGATCGCGTCTTCCAGCATCGCCTGGTAGAGTTCGAAGCCGACCTCGCGGATAT
>JAJXVK010000242.1 GCA_021782155.1 Pseudomonadota bacterium | reverse complement strand
ACGGCTCGAACGTCTTGGGATCGGGCACCTTCCACGGCTCGGCGGCATTGCCGATATAGCCGTCGGTGAGCAGCATGACCGGGGTCATGTACTGGACCGCGATGCGGCAGGCCTCGATCGCGCATTCGAACGCGTCGGCGGGCGAGCGCGCGGCGATCACGGGCAGCGGCGTATCCCCGTTGCGGCCGTAGATCGCCTGGTAGAGGTCCGACTGCTCGGTCTTGGTCGGCAGGCCGGTGGAAGGCCCGCCGCGCTGCGAGTTGACGATCACCAGCGGCAGTTCGGTCATCACCGCTAGCCCGATCGCCTCGGTCTTGAGCGCGATGCCCGGGCCCGACGACGAGGTCACGCCCAGGTGCCCGGCCCACGAGGCACCGATCGCGCTGGCAACAGCGGCGATCTCGTCTTCCGCCTGGAAGGTGGTGACGCCGAACTCCTTGAGCCGCGCAAGGTGGTGAAGGATCGCCGAGGCCGGGGTGATCGGGTAGCCGCCGAAGAACATCGGCAGGCTGGCGAGCTGCGCCCCCGCGACGAGCCCGAGGCTGACCGCTTCCGCGCCCGTAACGGTACGGTAGAGGCCGGGCTCGCTCTTGACCGGGTTGATGTGCAGCTGGCGCAGCGGGCCGGAAAGCTCGGCCGTCTCGCCATAGGCATGGCCCGCGTTGAGCGCGGCTATGTTGGCGTCGGCCAGCACCGGCGACTTGCGGAACTTGGCGTTGAGCCAGTCGACCAGCGGCTTGCGGTCACGGTCGAACATCCACAGCGCAAGACCCAGCGTCCACATGTTCTTGCAGCGCAGCGCTTCCTTGTTGCCAAGGCCGAAGGGCTTCACCGCTTCGAGCGTCAACGCGGAGATGTCGAACGAGAGCAGCTGCCACTTGTCGAGGCTGCCGTCATCGAGCGGGCTGACCGCGTACTTCGCCTTTTCGAGGTTGCGCTTGGTGAACTCGCCGCTGTCGGCGATGATCAGCCCGCCGGGCTTGAGCATGCCGACGTTGGTCTTGAGCGCCGCCGGGTTCATCGCTACCAGCACGTCGGGCGCGTCGCCTGCGGTATCGACTTCGGTCGAACCGAAGTTGATCTGGAAGGCGGAGACACCGAACAGCGTGCCCTGCGGCGCGCGGATCTCGGCCGGGAAATCGGGGAACGTGGCGAGATCGTTGCCGGCCAGCGCCGTGGACAGCGTGAACTGCCCGCCAGTGAGCTGCATGCCGTCACCCGAATCGCCCGCGAAACGCACCACAACGGCCTCGGGCGCACCTTCGCCCGGCTTTGCCGCCGCCGCTTCGTCCATCGTTGCTGTGGCCATCAATCGTCCTTGCTGCGCCTTTGCGGTGTCTCTTTGCCCCGCTATTCCCTAGCGCCTAGTCTCTCATGCCAGATCACGCAAAAAAGATTTGTTGATCCCCGTGATAGGCACGCCTTGGCCTAGATTCCCATAGCGGACGCTAGTCAAGTTGCAAAAGCGCACCTAGACCTTGCACCAAAGACGGGAATTGCGATTCATCAAGAGACGAGGGAATCGAACGTGAGCGACAGCGATACCATGGAAAAGACCGACCATTTCGTCCGCCCCGACGTGGGCGCGTTCCTTGCGTTCCTCAACGGCATCGGCGGGCCCGCGCTCAGCGAACTGTCGCTGGAAGAGGCGCGCGCCTCCTACCTTGCGATGACACCGGTCGCCGAAGCGGCCCCGCGCGAGCTGGCGGTGATCAGGGACATCGCCTGCCCCGGTCCCGCAGGCGAGATCCCGCTTCGGCTCTATGACGCGCGCGAGGCGCGCGAGCCCGGCCCGGTGGTCATGTTCTACCACGGCGGCGGCTTCGTGATCGGCGACCTCGAAAGCCATCACAACCTGTGCACCGAAATCGCCGCCGAGATCGACCTGCCGGTGGTCGCGGTCCACTACCGCCTCGCGCCCGAGCACCCCTTCCCCGCCGCTCCCGACGACTGCGAGGCGGCGACTCGCTGGGTCGCGGGCAGCCCCGAGGCGCTGGGCCGCAGGATCACCGGGCTGATTCCGATGGGCGATTCGGCCGGCGGCAACCTGACCATCGTCACCACACAGTCGCTGATGGAGAAGCCTGCTGCGGCCCCGGTCGTGCTGCAGGTCCCGATCTACCCGCTCAGCGACGAGAAGCCCGACCACGTCTCGATGATCGACTTCTCCGAGGGCTACCTGCTCACCGCCGACGCGATGGCCTGGTTCAGCGAGTGCTACAAGGCGACACCCGGCGACAAGCGCGCCTATCCGATCCACGGCCAGCATTCCGACATGCCGCCCACGGTGCTGGTGACAGCCGGACTCGACCCGATCCGCGACAGCGGGCGAATCTATGGCATGCAGTTGATCGCCGCCGGATCGAACGTGGTGTTCCTCGAGATGAAGGGCTCGATCCACGGCTTCACGAACGTTCGCAAGGCTATTCCCTCGGCGCAGGCCGACCTGCACAAGGTCTTCGCCGCCATGAGGCTGATGCTGGACGTGGCCGGATGAACGAGCAATTCGCGTCGCTTCCCTACCGTCCCTGTGCCGGGCTGATGCTCGTCAACGGGGACGGCCGCGTGTTCGTCGGCAAGCGGATCGACAACAAGGAAGGCGACGCCTGGCAAATGCCGCAGGGCGGGATCGACGACGGCGAGGATTTTCTCGCCGCCGCCATGCGCGAACTGCGGGAGGAGACGGGCGTGGCCGACACGCTCGTCACCGTCCTGGCCGAAAGCCGCGAGGAATATTTCTACGACCTGCCCGACGAATTGCTCGGCAAGCTGTGGAAGGGCAAGTACCGCGGCCAACGCCAGCGCTGGATGTTGCTGCGCTTCACCGGCGCCGAGGCCGACATCCGGCTCGACGCGCACCAGCCGCCCGAATTCTGCGAATACAAGTGGGTGATGCCCGAGGAACTGCCCGACCTGATCGTGCCGTTCAAGCGGCGCGTCTACCGCCAGGTGCTGGAGGAATTCCGCGACCTGATCTGACGCGGCTCCGCCTGCGTCAGTTGCTCTCGACCTTGGGTTCGGGCTTGACGGTATCCGCGGCGACGACTCGGGGCAGAGGGCCACGCGCGATAGCGGAGGTCAGCGCCTGCACCTCTCCGCACGACTTGCCACACAGTCCTTCCAGCCGCGCGAGATTGCCCTTGGCGCGGTCGATCGCGCCCTTGTCGGCGAGCGCCTCGCCCTCGCCCGAAATCGCAGCGAGGTTGTTCGGATCGCGGCTCAGCGCCTCGCGGAAATAGTGGATCGCCTTGCCCGGCATGCCCGCGCTGCGCTCCGCATCGCCCAGCGCGATGTAGGTGCCGGCATGTCCCGGATCGAGCGCCAGCGCGCTTTCGAACAAGCCGATGGCGCCTTCGGTATCGCCCGCCGACAACCTGCTCTGTCCGCTCGCCAGAAGCGCGGAAACGCGCGGGTCGGCAGGAGCGGTCTCGCGCGCCTGCCCCACGCTCGCCGTCACCGCGACGAGCAGCGAAAGTGCAATGGCGGCAGGGTAATAACGCATGCAAAGCTCCTTGAGCCGTGTTCCCAGGGGTTGAGCTACGGCGGTCATGGTGAATTTGTTATCACAGCCGTCGCAAGGTTGAGAAGAAAAACCCGTCCGTTCCGTCATGGTACGG
>JAJXVK010000030.1 GCA_021782155.1 Pseudomonadota bacterium | reverse complement strand
TACACCAAGCTGGTCGACGTGCTGAAGATCATGCAGAAGCGCGGCATCTTCATCGTTCCGGGCACCGATACCGGCGGCGCTTTCACGCTCCACCGCGAACTTGAACTCTACACCGGGCTCGGCATGGCCCCCGCGCAGGTGCTGGCGCGCGACACGCTGGGCGTGCAGCGCTACATGGGCCGCGACCAGTCGCTGGGTTCGATCGCCAAGGGCAAGCTTGCCGACTTCATCCTCGTGCCCGGAAATCCTGTGCAGGACATCAAGGCGATCAAGACCATCGCCATGGTGGTCAAGGACGGCATGGTCTACTTCCCGACCGAGGTGTACCCCGAGTTCGGGATCAGGCCGTTCACCGCCCTGCCGAAGGTGACCACCACGCCCGCCACCGCCATGGCCGAGCCCATGCAGCAGCACGGTATCGATCGCGGCTACGACTACTAGGCCGAAGGCTTCCTTTCGCGCGCCAGTTCGAGCAGGCGGACGACTTCCGCGTCCTCGGTCTGGGTGAAGTCTTCGTAGTGAGCACCCACAGCGCGGAACGGTTCGGGCGAGGACAGGCACACCACCTCGTCGCAAAGCGCGCGCATCTCGGGGAGCACGTCGCGCGGGGCGAGGGGGACGGCCAGGATGACCTTCGCCGGACTCACCTTCGACAGCGCCTTCAGTGCCGCGCGAACCGTGCCGCCGGTGGCGATGCCGTCATCGACCACGATCACCGTGTGCCCGGCGAGCGCCACGGGCGGGCCGGTGCGATAGGCGGCGCGGCGGCGCTCGATCTCCACCAGTTCGCGGCGCGCGACCGCGGCGATGTAGTCTTCGCTGGCGCCGACGAGACGCGCGGCATGCTCGTCGATCACGATCTGCGGCGAAGCGCCGTCGACCAGCGCGCCGATACCGTATTCCTCGTGACCCGGCGCGCCGATCTTGCGTACCAGCAGCACGTCGAGCGGCGCGCCGAGCGCTTTCGCCACTTCATATCCGAGCGGCACGCCGCCGCGCGGCAGTGCAAGCACCACCGGATCGGCGGGATGGAGCGCGCGCACCGCCCCGGCGAGGAAGCGCCCCGCCTCGCGCCGGTTGGCGAAACGGGACGGAGAGCCGGTCATGCCCGCACTCCCAGGTGCGAAAGAAACCACGCGGTGGCGAGCGCAACGACCTGATCGAGCGTCCCCGGTTCCTCGAACAGGTGCCCCGCGCCGGGGACGATCGCCATCCTCGATCGCTCGTTCATCAGCCCGTGCGCGGCTTCGTTGAGCTCGATCACCTGGTGGTCCTCGCCGCCCACGATCAGCAGCGTGGGCGCCGCGTTCCGCTCCAGCGCCTCGATCCCGGCGAGGTCGGGCCGTCCGCCGCGCGAGACCACCGCGACGATGCGCGGGTCGCCAGCCGCCGCGCGGATCGCCGCGCCGCCGCCGGTGCTCGCGCCGAAATAGCAGGGGGCGAGCCTGCGCGTGGCGGGGTGGGCCGCCGCCCAGTCGGCCGCCGTGCGCAGCCGAGCCGCGAGCAGCGCGATGTCGAACACGTTGCGCCGGTCGCGCTCCTCCTCCGGCGTCAGCAGGTCGAGCAGCAGCGTCGCCAGCCCTGCTCCGCGCAGCCGGGCGGCGACATGGTTGTTGCGCGGGCTGAGCCGGCCCGAACCGCTGCCATGCGCGAAGATCACGAGGCCCTTCGCGTGCTCGGGCACGCCGAGCAGCGCCATCAGCGGCGGGTCGGTCGCGAGCCGGAGTTCGACCGGTTCCGTCATAGCCCGAACGGCCAGGTCTCGGGCGCGCCGTGCGGGCGCTCGGGGCCGAGCGGGGTGACGGCGCGGGTCTGCTCGAACCACACCCAGGCGTCGAACTGGTCGGCAAGCACGGCTTCGAAGTAGTGGCTCGCCCGCTCGGTCTGCGGCCGGTAGATCACCCCGATCGCGCGTTCGAGCAGCGTCTGCGACAGGACTTCGACGAGGTCGCGCTTGGCTCGCCCGCGCCAGTCGGTGAGGCTGCGCGCGAGGCCGGTCCGGCGGAAGGCGCCTTCCCAGCTGTCGTCGCGCGCGGCACGCACCTGCATCACCTGCATCGACGCGCCCCAGTCCGACGCGGCGGCGACCGTGCCGCGGTCGGTGCCGAAGCCGATCCCCACCGCCTTGTCGCCATGGGCGCCGCGCACCAGCTCGCCGATGTTGAACTCGCCGTTCCAGCCCATCGCGGTGGCTGCCGCATTGCCCAGATGCGAGTTGTGCGCCCAGATCACCGCGCGCGCGTCGGGATGGTGCGCCATCAGCATCTGCAGCGTGTCGAACATGTGCCGGTCGCGCAGGTTCCAGCTCGCCGCGGAGCCGCGATACATCGCGCGGTAGTACTGCTCTGCGGCGCGCACGATGCGTGCGTTCTGCTCGGCGTTGAAAAATTCCTCGCCATCGTCCGCGAGCAGCGCCATGCGCCGGTCGAGCAGCGCGCCGAGCTGCGCGACCACCGCATCCTCGCACGGCGCGAGCTGACCGTATTCGACCGCGCGGCCATAGTGCTGCGGCTCGTCCTGCCACGGACTGAGGCAGCCATAGCGGCGGCGCGCCTCTGTCGCCGCGACGGGATCGTGCGCGTCGAGATAGGCGATCACCGCGTGGATCGATTCGCCAAGGCTGTAAACGTCGAGCCCGCGCAGGCTTGCGCGCCGTTCCTCGGGCAGCGCGGCGTTGTGGCGGCGCATCCAGTCGGCCAGCGCGAGCACCTCCTCGTTGCGCCACATCCACGTCGGGAAGCGCGCGAAGGGCTCGCCCCTGCGCGGGCGCGCGGCGTTGTGGCGCACGTAGTCGTCGAGCCGGGCGATGTCCGGCCAGTCGCCCTCGACCGCGACGATGGTGAAGCCGTGCTTCTCGATCAACCGTTTGGTGATCGCCGCGCGTGCGGCATAGAACTCGTGGCTGCCGTGGGTCGCTTCGCCGAGCATGACCACGCGCGCATCGCCGTACCGGTCGAACGCCTCGGCGAAGTGCGGCGCATCGGGGCTGGGCAAGGTTTCGGCATGCGCGCGCAGCCGACCGATCAATTCGGCCTCGTCGATCACAAGACGTTCGAGTGCGGTCATCGCATCGCTCTCCGCTGATGCCCGCTGTGACCATGACGCGAATCAGGACGCGCGCATTGACGCGGCGCAATTCAGTCCGGAATGGCTATATCACGAAGCGCGCGAGAGCAGAAACACCGCGTGCTCGGCGCGCAGGTTGGCCAGCGTATCACCGGTTGGCGCCCCGTTGTTGAGGAACCACGCCTGCTCGACGCGGATGCCGCGCTCGGCGATCAGCGCGCGGAAATCGTCGATCGTCACGTGGTGAATGTTGGGCGTCTCGTACCAGGCGACAGGCAGCAACCGGGTGACCGGCATGCGGCCGTGGACGAGCAGCGAGACGCGCACGCGCCAGTGCGCGAAGTTGGGAAAGCTGACGAAGGCCTTGCGTCCGATGCGCAGCAGCTGGTCGAGCACCACCGCGGGGCGCATCGCGGTCTGCAGCGTCTGCGAAAGGATCGCGTAGTCGAACGCCGCGTCGGGATAGTCGGCAAGGTCCGTGTCGGCGTCGCCCTGGATCACCGAGAGTCCGCGCGCGACGCAGGCCGCTACGTTTGCGGCGTCGATCTCCATGCCCCGCGCGTCGCACCCGCGCGTGTCGCGCAGCGCCGCCATAAGGTCTCCGTTGCCGCAGCCCACGTCGAGCACGCGCGCGCCTTGCGCCACGTTGCGGGCAATGATCGCGAGGTCGGGGCGCAGGTTCGCCATCAGCAGAGGAATCCGGCGATGACCGCGTCGAGCGCGGGCACGTCGAGCAGGAAGGAATCGTGCCCGAACGGCGCCGAGAGCTCGACGAAGCTGACCGGCGCGCCCGCGGCGTTGAGCGCCTTGGTGATCTCGCGCGAATCGCTCGTCGGATAGAGCCAGTCGGTGTCGAAGCTGACGAGGCAGAAGCGCGCCCTGGACTGCGCGAAGGCATCGGCGAGCCGTCCGCCGTGTTCTTCCGCCAGGTCGAAATAGTCCATCGCGCGGGTGATGTAGAGGTACGAGTTCGCGTCGAACCGGTCGGTGAACGACAGGCCCTGGTGCCTGAGGTAGCTCTCGACCTGGAAGTCGGCGTCGAAGCCGAAGGTCTTGGCCGAACGGTCCTGCAGGCGCCGGCCGAACTTCTCGGTAAGCCCTTCCTCGGACAGGTAGGTGATGTGCGCGGCCATGCGCGCCACGGCGAGGCCCTTGTCGGGGCTCTGGCCCGTTCCGTAGTAATCGCCGCCCTGCCACGCCGGGTCGGCCATGATCGCCTGGCGGCCGACTTCGTGGAAGGCGATGTTCTGCGCCGAATGCCGCGCGGTGCTGGCGATGACCAGCGCGGCGCGCGCGCGGTCGGGCCAGTTGGCGGCGAGGCTCAGCGCCTGCATCCCGCCCATCGATCCGCCGACGACCGCGTGAAGCTGGCCGATCCCGAGCAAGTCGAGCAGCGCGACCTGCGCGCGCACCATGTCGCGGATGGTGATGACGGGGAAGCGCATGGCGTGGGGCCGGCCATCGGCGGCTCGGCTCGCCGGGCCGGACTAGCCCATGCAGCTGCCCACCACGTTTGCGCAGATCACGAAATGGCGGTCGGTGTCGATCGGCTTGCCCGGGCCGACCATGCGCACCCACCATCCGGGCTTGCCGGTGATCGGGTGCGGGCTCGCCACGAACTGGTCGCCGGTGAGCGCATGGCAAAGGAGGATGGCGTTGGACCTTTCGGCATTCAGAGCGCCGTAGGTCTCATAGGCGATCTCGACACGATCCAGCGCCTGCCCGCTGTCGAGCGGCAGCGGATCGGGCAGCGTGACGCGCTGCGAGGTGTCGAGAGCGGCGGTGTCGGCCATGGGAGGCGGGGATTGGGGGCAAAGCGCATGCCATGTCAATCGCAATGCAAGGCGCGCCTCGGCGCTTTCCCTTGGCGGTGCGAGCCGCTAAGGGCCGCGCATTATGGCACAAGCACCCGAGCCCAAGGACTGGATCAAGGGCATCCATGCCTACGTTCCCGGCAAGTCGTCGGGCAGCGACGGCAGGCCGCTGATCAAGCTCTCGGCCAACGAGAACCCGCTCGGCACCAGCGCCGCCGCGCTTGCCGCTCGCGCGCAGGCGGCGGTGCCCTCGCTCTATCCCGATCCCGACAGCACCGCGCTGCGCGAGGCGCTGGGCGCGCTTCACGCGATCGACCCGGCGCGGATCGTCTGCGGCACCGGCTCGGGCGAACTTCTGACCGTGTCGGCCAGCGCCTTCGCCGGGCCGGGCGACGAGGTGCTCTACGTGCGTTACGGCTTCTCGCTCTACGAGATCGCGGCGCGGCGCTGCGGCGCGACGCCGGTGGTTGCGCCCGACGACGACTATGGCACCGATGTCGACACGCTGCTCGCGCTGGTGAGCGACAAGACGCGCGTGGTGTTCATCGCCAATCCCAACAACCCGACCGGCAGCTACATGCCGCGCGAGGAACTGGCGCGCTTGCACGCCGGACTGCCCGCCAACGTGCTGCTGGTGCTCGACCAGGCCTATTGCGAATATGTCGACCCGGCCGACGACGACGGCAGCCTCGAACTCGCCGCCGCGCACGACAACGTGCTGGTCACGCGCACCTTCTCCAAGGTCTACGGCCTTGCCGGCGAGCGCGTCGGCTGGGGCACGGGCGCTCCGGCGATCGTCGAAGTGCTCAACCGCCTGCGCGGGCCGTTCAACGTGAGCAATTCCGCGCAGGCGACCGCGCTCGCGGCACTGGGCGACCAAGCCTTCGTGGCGCACTCGCGCGAGCACAACCGCGCAGTGCGCGAGCACTTCGCCGCGCGCATCGACGCGCTCGGCAACCACGGCATCCGCGCCGTGCCGAGTGAGGCAAACTTCGTGCTCGTGCTGTTCGAGGGCGCGCTGACCGGCGAGGCGGCCTACAACGGGCTGATGGAGCGCGGTTACATCGTGCGCTGGCTGCCGGGGCAGGGCCTGCCGCACGGGCTGCGCATCACGATCGGCATGGCCGGGCAGATGGACGAGATCGCCGCTGCGATCCGCGACATGGCGGAAGCCGCGAAATGAGCGCGCCGTTCAGGCACGTCGCGGTCATCGGGCTGGGGTTGCTCGGCTCGTCGATCCTGCGCGCGGTCGGCGAACTGCTGCCCGAGGTCGAGACGAGCGGCTGGGACGCATCGTTCGACGTGCGCGAGCGCGCCCGCGTGATCGCGCTGGCGCCGGCGATCCCCGACCTCGCCGCCGAAGCGGTGCGCGGTGCCGATCTCGTCATCCTCTGCGTGCCGGTCGGTGCGATGGGCGAGGCGGCGCGGACCATCGCGCCCGGCCTCGATCCGAAGGCACTGGTCAGCGACGTCGGCTCGTCGAAGGCGAGCGTGGCGAAGGCGCTCGCCGAAGCGCTGCCCGGCCAGAGCGTGATCCCCGCGCACCCCGTGGCGGGCACCGAGCATTCGGGCCCCGATTCGGGCTTCGCCAGCCTGTTCCGCAACCGCTGGTGCATCATGACGCCGCCCGAGAACGCCGACGAGGCGTTGGTCGCGAAGCTGGCGGCATTCTGGGAGGCGCTCGGCGCGCGGGTCGAGCGGATGACCGCCGGGCACCACGATCTCGTGCTGGCGGTCACCAGCCACCTGCCGCACCTCATCGCCTATACCATCGTCGGCACCGCCTCGGACCTCGAGGACGTGACCGAGAGCGAGGTCATCAAGTATTCGGCGGGCGGCTTCCGCGACTTCACCCGCATCGCCGCCTCGGACCCGACGATGTGGCGCGACGTGTTCCTGTCGAACAAGGACGCGGTGCTCGAGATGCTCCAGCGCTTCAGCGAGGATCTGACCGCGCTGCAGCGCGCGATCCGCTGGGACGACGGCGAAAAGCTGTTCGACCTGTTCACGCGGACCCGCGCGATCCGCCGCTCGATCATCGAGGAAGGCCAGGACGACGCGCGCGCCGACTTCGGGCGCGCAGACCACAACGGGGCGAAGGCCTAGACGACCTCGAGCGGAAGGTGCGGTCCCTCGGGCAGTTCCACGCCAATCGGATCGCCCGCCGCAACCGCGCCGCCGGTCAGCACCACGCCCATCACGCCCGTCTTGCGCAGCAGCGAACCGTCGGGGCGTTTCTCGATCGTCTCGGCGAGCAGGCCCGGCCGGAAGGCTTCGATCTGCCGGCACGGGTTCCTCAGGCCCGTGACCTCCACCACCGCCCGCGCGCCCAGCCGCAGCCGCGCGCCTCGCGGGAGGGCCAGCAGATCGATCCCGCCTGTCGTCACGTTCTCGCCCAGCGCGCCCGGCGCAATCGCGAAGCCCTTTGCGGCAAGTTCCTCGAACAGTTCGGCCTGGATCAGGTGGACCTGGCGCAGGTTGGGCAGTTCCGGGTCCAGCGCCATGCGCGACAGGTGCTGCACGGTCTGCCCCATGTGCGCATCGCCTTCGACGCCCAGCCCTTCGAGCAGGTGGATCTCGTTCACCACGCGTTTCGAGAAGCCATGGTCCTCGTCCCTCGCGACGGCTTCGACACGTGCAGTCATCTAAGGTTCCCCCCCGGCGTTGAGAGCGTTGATCGCCACGCGCACGCGCTCCTGCACTTCGTCGCGCGGCAGGCCCGGCGGGATCGGCTCGCCGAAGCGATAGCGGATCGTGCCGGGCCGTTTCCACCAGCGATGGTAAAGGGGGCCGCTGTCCACCGCGACGGGCACGATGGGCAGACCTAACAGCTTGTAGATCCCGGCGAAACCCGCTTGCAACGCGCGCCGGTCGCCGTGCGGCACGCGCGTGCCTTCGGGGAAAATCACCAGCGGCCGGCCGTCCTGCGAATGGCGGCGCGCTTCCGCGAGCATCACGCGCAGCGCCTTCGCGCCGGCCTGCCGGTCGACCCCGACGATGCCATAGCGCCGCGCGGCGAGTCCCCACAGCGGGATGTCGAGCAGTTCCTGCTTGGCGAAGACCGAAGGCCAGTCGAACAGCCACGAGGTATCGATCGCCTCGAAGAACGATTCGTGCTTGATCGCGTAGAGCACGCCCGGCGTGAAGCGGGCGTCGCTGTCGTCGACGCGGATGCCCACGGTCGCGGCAAGGCAGGCGCGGTGATAGCGGCCCCATCCATGCACAGCGGCGCGAAACTGGCGCTGCGAGAAGGGCATCGAGGCTACCGCGTAGAGCACGTAGCCCACGCTTCCGGCATAGAACGCAACATAGAACAGGAGGCTGCGCAGGACTGCCATCGCTAGTGGAGCAGCTTCCAGCGGTGGAGCATCTGCCAGATCGTCCGCGCGATCAGCTTGTTGTATTCGAGGAACAGGATGCGCAGCGAAGGCTGCGAGGGCACCGCATCGGTCACGATGCGGACACTGGCGGGGACTTCCGCCGCAAGGTCGGCGCGGGCACGGCGCATGTGCCAGTCTGTCGTGACCAGCCGAACCGAGGCCATCGTGTTGCGCGCGATCCAGTCCTTCGCCTCGGTCGCGTTGGATTGCGTGTCGACCGACTGGTAGCCCAGCGTCACGCAGCAGGCCATCGCCTTCGCGCTGACGCCATACTCGCGCGCGAACTCCTTGGGCCGCACTTCCTTGTCGACGCCAGCGACCAGCAGCTTCCTGGCCCAGCCCTTGTCGAGCACGTCCAGCGCGCGCTGGATGCGTCCGGTCCCGCCGGTCAGCACGACCACGCCGTCGGTGCGCTCGTCGCCCGCCGGACCCGGCAGTGCGATGGCGAAGACCACGAAGCCGAGCGCCCAGACCAGCACCAGGCTGGCCAGCAGGCGCCGGAAGATGCCGCGCCCGCCGCTCACAGGATCCTGCGCAGTGCGCGCAGCACGGTGATGCGGGCGGTGACGACCGCTAGCACCACGCCGGCGACCGGAACAAGCGCGACGATTGCCCAGTCGGACCAGCCGAGCGCTCCCGCCATGACCGCGCCCGATTCGAGCGCGGCGAACTGGCGCGCCAGGAACAGCAGCGCGACGAGGCCGAGCAGCAGCCCGGCAAGCCCCCCCGCCGCCGCGTCGAAGCCCATGGAGCGCTGCACGATCCGCGCGATCTGCGCGTCGGTGCCGCCAAGCATGTGAACCACCTCGATCGTTCCCCGATTGGCGCCCAGCGCATTGCGCGAGGCGAGCAGCACCGCCGCCGCGGTCGCCGCGGCCAGCATCGCGATCAGTGCCCCGGCAAGCCATTGCAGGGCCTGGATCGTGCCGAACACGGGGGCCAGCCACTCCGACTGCGCGTCGATCCGCGCCGAAGGCGAAGCTCCGGCTAGGCGCTTGCGCAATTCTTCCAGCCGCCCGGCGCTCACGACGCCTTTCATGCGCACGTCGATCAGCGCCGGGATCGGCAGCGCATCGACCTCGTCGCCGACGTGCGCGCCCAGCCAGGGTTCGAGCAGCCGGTCGAGCTCGGACTGCGGGACCATATGCGCCGAAGCGACGTCATTCTCGCCCGAGAGCAGGCGCAGCGCCTCTTGCGCCTGGCGCCCGCGTTCGGCCGGGTCGGCGTTGACCACCTGCACTGTCACTCCGCCCTCGACGCCGGCGCGCGCGGCGCTGGCGGCGTTGCGCAGGGCCAGGCCGCTCGCCGCGGCGATGACCGTCAGCGCTACCATGATCGCGATGACCCACGGCATCGGTCCCGACAGGCGCGCCTGCGGAAGGAGCCGGGCGTCGCTTCCGGCGATTCGCGCCCGCCAGCCGCTGGTCAGGTTCGCCAGCGCGGTCATTGTCCGACGATCCCGGGAAGCGGCGGGCTCGCGGGTCGCGCGGCGCGGCGCGGCGGATAGCGCAGCGCGCCGGTCGGGTCGGACAACCGCCCCTTGTCGAGTCGCATGATCAGCGATTCGGGGACTTGCCGGATCAGGTGGATATCGTGGGTGGCCACGACAACGGTGGTGCCAAGGCGGTTGAGCGCTTCGAACAGTCGAAGCAGCTTGACCGCCATGTCCGGGTCGACGTTGCCGGTCGGTTCGTCGGCGACGAGCATGTCGGGCCGTCCGATCACCGCGCGGGCGATGGCGACGCGCTGCTGTTCGCCGCCCGAGAGCGTTGCCGGGCGCGCGTGCTGGCGGTCACCCAGCCCGACCCAGTCGAGCATGTCGGTCACCGCGCCGGCGATCTCGCGTTCGCTCACGCCCGCGACGCGCAGCGGCAGAGCAACGTTGTCGAAGGCCGAAAGATGCGGGACCAGGCGGAAGTCCTGAAACACGACGCCCAGCCTGCGGCGAAAGCCGGGCAGGCGGTTTCGCGGCAGGGTGATGGCGTCGGTTCCGAACATGCGGATCAGCCCGCGCGAGGGGCGCTGCGCGAGATAGAGCAGCTTGAGCAGGCTGGTCTTGCCCGCACCGCTCGCCCCGGTGAGGAAATAGAAGCTGCCCGGATAGAGCGTGAACGAGATATCGGTCAGCACTTCCTTGCCCGTGCCGTAGCGCAGCCCGACATTGTCGAACTGGACGATCTCGGCATCGGCGGGCTGGGTCATGGCGGGCTTGGTGAATCCGTGTCGTGCGCCGGTTCGCGCAGCTCGTGCTTATGGCAATCGCGCCTATACGCGGCAATCCATGTGGAAAAAAGGCCGTGTTTGCCGTTGTTGGGCTGCGAACCTATTGTTTCAACACCGCTAGCCATGCTTAACCGTAAGGGATGATTATCGCGTGCCCTGCCTGCTCGACGCGTTATGTCGTTCCCGACAGCGCGATCGGCGTGGATGGACGCACCGTGCGCTGCGCCAAGTGTCGCCACAGCTGGTTCCAGGAAGGCGCCGCGGTTGTCGCGACGGCTGGCGAGGCCGTGTCCGCTCCGCCTCCGGCTCCATCCCCCCCGCCTGCACCGCCTCCTCCTCCTCCTCCAGCCCAGGCCGGACCGGATCGGGTGGCGGCTCGCTATGTCGACGATTCGATCGCAGCAGAGGCACCGGAGGCCGCAGAGGCATCGGCTCCGGAATTCAGCGCGCCCGATGCCGCCGCGGTCACCGTGGCGCGCGGGGCCGAAGCGCGGGCCGGCGAGGATGAGGGCGATTCGCCCTCACAGTTCGACCGTGAGCCCCCGTTCCGGCCGCGCCGCAACAAGGCCAAGCTGTGGACGATCGGCGCAGTGGCCTTCGCGCTTGTCGTCGCCGCGCTGATCGGGGCCGCGACCTGGCTCGGCCTGCCCGACTGGGTGCCGCTGGCGCGTCCCACCTTCGGCCAGGGCCAGCCCGACCTCGAGCTGTCGTTCCCCCGCGCACGGCAAGACCGGCGCACCCTGCCCAACGGCACCGAATATTTCGGGGCGAGCGGCACGGTGACGAACGTCGGCAAGGGCGTCGCACATGTCCCCGCCATGCTGATCGTGCTGCGCGACGCCGCCAACAAGATCGTCTACCGCTGCGACGTCGCCGCGCCGGCCAAGGCGCTGTCGCCCGGCGAAAGCGTCTCGATCAACCAGGCCTGCCTCGACGTGCCGAAGTCGGCCAAGGTCGCCGAATTCGGCTGGAAGCCGGACTGATCGCGCACGGAAGCTCGCGCACCGGTCACCGGTGCGCGATTGCCTGTTGCGTACCCCAAACCCCTTTGCTAAGGGCGCGCTCCTACCCAGCCCGGGGGCCGTTTCGGCCCCCGTCGATTTTGCGGTCGTGGCGGAACTGGTAGACGCGCAACGTTGAGGTCGTTGTGGGCGAAAGCCCGTGGAAGTTCGAGTCTTCTCGACCGCACCAAACAGTCCGACAAGGTAACTGATTTTCGCCTTCGGGCGCCCTGCGCCTGCACAATGGCGCAGTTCCGGGGGGCCATGGCGAGACTGCCCACGGGGGCGTGGGCGAGAGACGCCTAGAAAGTCCGGGTGGTGTCAGTCGGATGAAAACTGCTCTCCACTGGACGCGAGGCTCCCGGAAAGCGCTCAGCCTCAGGCCATGAGGGACTGCCACTCGGCGAGAGCCGCCGAGCGTCGTTCCTTGTAGACTTGCCTGCTGACGAGGTGGCGTTCCTGAGAAAAGTGGTTGTGGACCGAGGTATGAATCGAAGCGAATTTCTGCAGCGTCTTCATGCGCCGGAAACGCTGCATCGCCCGCTCTCGTCGTCGGAACGGCAAGTGTGAATTCTCAACCCGGTTGTTCAGGTATCGGCCAACCTCTCGGCGTCCCTCGTTCCCCAGCTCATGCATGGCCGCCGGGTAGGAGCGCAGCCCATCGGTGACGATCGTCTCGGCCTTTCCGTGCCGCTTCATTGCCTTCTTCAGAAACCGAAAAGCCGCAGATTTGTCCCGTTTCTTGGTAACGTAGCTCTCCAGGACCTCGCCCTCGTGATCCACGGCCCGCCACAGGTAGCGCATCTCGCCGTTGATGTTGGCTTCGCCGCCCTTCGGGTCACGTAGACCTCGTCAACATGCCATCGCCAGTGCCGACAGCCCCGCATCCGACTAATTCGCTGGCGCCGAATGTCCGCGGAAAACATCGGGTCAAACCGATTCCACCAATGGCGCACGGTCTCGTGGCATAGGTCGATGCCTCTTTCGAAGAGCAAATCTTCGACATTTCGCAGGCTCAGCGGAAACCGCACATAGAGCATCACCACCAGCCGGATCACCGCCGGCGACGAGTGAAAATAACGGAATGGCGAGGCGGGCTTTCGAGGGCGAGGCATCGCCCCGCCCTACCCTCGCCACCCGAGTTTTCAATCCGGTGCATTTGATCTGACATCACCGCTCGGTGCGCAGGACTTGGCCTTGCAGGAGTGATGGCGCATGTGCGTCTTGGCGTGGTGACGGCGGTGATGCTTCATGCCGCTCTTCGCGCCGCACTTGCCGGCGGTTGAGGGTTTCGCAGCGCATCCCATTGCTCCGCAGCCCTTCGCGCTGCAGCCTTTGGCGGCACAGCCCCCGGCAGCGCAGGATTTGGCCGCGCAGCCTGCGGCAGACGGCTTGCATTGGGCATGAGCGGGCACGGTCATTGCGGGCACGGCAGCAGCCAGGCCACCCGCTACCGCCAGCATCGAGGTCAATCTGAATTTCGACATTTGCGCAAACTCCGAATTCGGCTCCCGTCGCGTTCACTGGCATGGGCGCCATGAACCCGGTCACCGTTCGGTCAATTCGTGCCGACGGGCAGTTTGGTTACAGCGACCCGCGCATATGTGCCGTGACGGTCGCTCATCTCGCGCGATCGCCGGACATCAGAATGTCCGGAAAATTTACGGGCCCTTGTAACAATTGGTGATCGACCAGCGAACTCTTCCCGGAAGCGGCGCTCAAGCACCGTCTTCAGGGGGCGCTGGGCTGTCGGCAATCGCGTCTCGATCATGGTGACGAGCGCCCGTGCCGGCACGACCCTGGGCGTCCGAACGAGGAAAGAGGGACCTGTGACAAAGATCAAACTCGCATCAATGCTCGCGGTAATGGGCGGATTGTCGATGGCGACAGCGGCGTGTTCGAAGGCGGACGATTCTGCCAAGGAACCCGCCGGAGCGGTTATGGCTGACCAGGCAGGTGCCAGCACCGCAGATGGCGGTTGCGCGGCAGCATCGTGTGCTGGAAAGTCGTGCGAAGCCAAGCCATGCGCGGCGAAGGGCTGCGGCGCCAAGCCTTGCGCACCAAAGCCTTGCACTGCGAAACCCTGCGCGGCCCATCCCTGACGCGAAGCGGGGAAAGCAGTGCCGGCCGGCGGTGCGCGTACCCGCCGCCGGCCACTCTCTTCCAGGCAGTTGGACATGACCGAACAGGAAGCAGCCGAAACGGTCGTCGAGACAATCACGCAGATGGCATCCGAGGGCCGTCCGCTGATGGCTCGCGTTCTGCCCGTCGGCGAGGTCCACTTCTGGGCGCATTACCCCGATGACGATGCCCGGGATGCCAGGACGCGCTCACGATGGTATTACCATGTCCACGAACCGGGCGAGCGCGATCCGGCAGAACACGGGCATTTTCACCTCTTTCTCCACCGGACGCAATTGGGATCGCGCATCGCGCCTGTTGCGACGCCTCCGGATGGTGACGATGCCCCGGCGCAGGTCGCGCACATCGCGGGACTGTCGATCGATCATCGCGGCGTCCCGATCGCCTGGTTCGTCACCAATCGCTGGGTGACGGACGAATTCCTGTATCCGGCCGAATCCGTCATTGCCCATCTCGATCGCTACAATGTCGATGACACGCCGGAAGATCCGCTAGTCAATCGGCTCCTGACCGCGATGGTCGCGCTGTATCGCGATGAATTGGCGGACCTGCTTCGCCAGCGGGACATGCGCCTCAACGAGCTTGTAGCACGCGAAGGACCGGCTTCGCTCGAGAGTGGCAACGCCCTGCTGGCGCAATGTCCGATAGATCTCGACGCCAAGATCGCCGGGCTCGCCTGAGCCACCGCGCATTGGGGCCGACAGCGCAGGTCTACCGCTCCAGCATGCGATCAAGCGAGGTGGCGCGCGAAGTCGACGCCGCAAGATGTAAGAATTTCGATGGCGGCCCGACAAGTCCGAAGATGGATGGAAACGGGTACCGCTGGGCGAAGGCATCTCGCAGTTGGGCTCGCCCGGCGATTCACGACCATCCCATGAACTGATCGGCCAGGCACCTATCCCCTTTGGCAATTCGCCCGAGCCGTGTTTTCCCGCCGGATGAGTTCTGCTTGAGCACGAGACCGAGCCCGGCCGCGAAATGTCGCTCTGATTTGAATGCGTTGGGTTCAGTTACCGACGAGACCAGTGCGGACGCCGTGACTATCCCAATGCCGGGATCGTCTCGAGCAGTTTGCTTACTTCGCTTTGATAGTGCCAACGCGTCACCGCTTCGCAGATCGCCTCCGCATCTGCAGTGTCGTTCTTCTGCCGTTTGACATGGGGCTTCATGCAGGTCGACGGAATCAGCCTCACCTCGTTCCCTAACTCGGCAAGCTGGCGAGCCCAATGGTGCGCGGTTCCGCACGCCTCGATGCCGATCAATGCCGGTGGCAACTCGCCGAAGTAGCGAACCATCTGACTTCGCTTCAACTGCCGGCGCTCGACGACCTTGCCGTCTGCATGCCAAAAATGCGGTTGCGGCGACATCGCCGAGGCTCCGACTGCCTCCCGGTGCCAGCAAGAAATCCCCGGCAGATGTAACCTGACGCGCCAGCTCGACGAATTCCGGGGTGTGAGCGGAGATCGCTCATGCAAACAGAGACAGAGGAATTCGTTAGATGAAGACCCAAACCAAGATCATTGCCTCGGCAGCGGCAGCCACGCTGGCTGCAGCCGTCTTGGCCTCTGCCGCCCCGGCATCCGCCGCGGCCCCGATGGAAAAGTGCTACGGCGTCGCTCTCAAGGGCCACAACGACTGCAAGGCAGGTCCGGGGACTTCCTGCGCGGGAACTTCGACCGTCGATTATCAGGGCAATTCCTGGAAATTCGTGCCGGCTGGCACATGCGAACAAAAGGGCGGCACGCTTCAGGCGCATGCCGGTCATGCCAAGCCTGTTCCGCGCCGCAGCTGATCCCGGCGCCGGATCAGGAGAATCGTGATGACAGGTCATCTTCACCCGACGCGCAACGTTTCCACGGCAATGCTGGGAGTAGCCCTGCTTGCAGCGTGCAACCCCGGCACTCCTGGGCGGAAGAGCGATGCATCGGATGTGAAAAATGCATCTGACGCCTCATCCGCAATGGCCGTTGCTCAACAGGAGAAATGTTTCGGCGTCGCCCTGAAAGGCCAGAACGATTGCAAGGCGGGTCCCGGCACCACTTGCGCCGGGACCTCGAAGGCCGACTATCAAGGCAATTCCTGGAAGTTCGTCGACGAAGGAACCTGCCTGAAGATGGGCGGAACCCTCAAAGCGCACGCAGGCAACAACCCTCCCGCCGCCCTGAAGGGCTAAAGCCCTCGGGTCGCAGCGAATGCTGGCTGACATGAAATTCCCGAAATCCCTGCCACCCCTCGCGGGAATTGGCCTCAAACCTGAACACTACCCCCCGGTGCTTGAGGCCGTGTCAGCCAGCATTCCATCCTCCCTGCCCGGACCTGGATGGGTAGAGGTCCATCCGCAAAACTATTTCGGCGCCGGCGGTCCGCCGCATCGCTGGCTCTCCGCCATCGCCGAACATTGTCCGCTCAGCTTCCATTCGGTCGGACTGTCGCTGGGCAGCGCCGCAGGATTCGACCCGGATGAACTCGAACAACTCGCCCAACTTTGCGATCGCTATGGTCCGGCGATGGTTTCGGAGCATCTGAGCTGGAGCGGGAGCGCCAGCAATCGATATCCCGACCTGCTGCCCGTTCCCTATACCGACGTAGCGCTCGATCATTTCGTAACGCAGGTATCAGCCGTGCAGGACCGGCTGAAGCGGCGCATTCTCGTCGAAAACCCGTCCCGCTATCTCGCCTTTTCGGGCGATGACATGGACGAGGTCGATTTTCTTCATTTGCTGTGCGAGCGCAGTGGTTGCGGCATCCTGCTGGACGTCAACAACGTCGAGGTGTCGTCGACCAATCTCGGGTTCGATCCCGTCGCATACATTGATGCCATCGATCCGGGGCTTGTTGGCGAGATCCATCTGGCAGGCCATGCACGCGAAGAGCATCCGGACGGCCCGCTGCTGATCGACGACCACGGCTCGAAGGTCAGCTGGATGACGTGGGACTTGTTCTCCCGTTTCGTGAGGCGCGCCGGTCGCAGGCCAGCGCTTATCGAGTGGGACACCGACATTCCCGACTATGCCGTCCTCGCCGGCGAAGCCGGCAAGGCGGAAGCGATCATGCGCGAGGCGGAGCGGCAATCGGCATCGGAGATGCTCCATGGCCACGCTTGAACAAGTCCAGACAGCATTCATGAGCGCGCTCGACAATGGCCCCGGGTACATGCCGGAAGGGCTCTTTGCCGGACCGGCCGCACGCGCGCTGCTCGGAATGCGGGTCCATGCCAATACGATCTCGCATGCCCGGCTGGTGGCCCTCGAGGACACGTTCCCAAAGACGCGGTCGCTGGTCGGACACGAACATTTCAACAAACTTTCCCGGCTCTTCCTGGATCGGCCAGAACCATCAGCCCAGCCTCTTGCGCATATCGGCAGGCAATTCCCTTTGAGATCGGA
>JAJXVK010000241.1 GCA_021782155.1 Pseudomonadota bacterium | reverse complement strand
TCTCATCGAGACCGACGAGACCCCTGCCCTCGTGCCCATCGAGGAGATCATCGACGAGGCGCGCAACGGGCGCATGTACATCCTCGTCGATGACGAGGACCGCGAGAACGAGGGCGACCTCATCATCCCCGCACAGATGGCGACGCCCGACGCGATCAACTTCATGGCGACCCACGGCCGCGGCCTCATCTGCCTGTCGCTGACGCGCAAGCGCGCCGACCAGCTCGGGCTCGAACTGATGAGCCGCAACAACGGCACCCGGCACGAAACCGCCTTCACCGTCTCGATCGAGGCGCGCGAAGGCGTAACGACCGGCATTTCCGCCGCCGACCGCGCGCGCACAGTCGCCGTGGCGGTCGACGCGGCCAAGAGCCGCGAGGACATTGTTACGCCCGGACACGTCTTCCCGCTCGTCGCGCGCGACGGCGGCGTACTGGTTCGCGCCGGACACACCGAGGCCGCGGTCGACATCTCGCGGCTGGCGGGGCTCAACCCGTCGGGCGTGATCTGCGAGATCATGCGCGACGACGGCACAATGGCCCGGCTCGACGACCTGCTGCCCTTCGCGCGCCGCCACGGACTCAAGATCGGCACGATCCGCGACCTGATCGAATACCGCAGGCGCCACGATCACCTGGTCGAGTGCGTCAGCCAGGCGCCGTTCGTTTCCGATTACGGCGGCGAGTGGACCGCCAAGACCTATCGCAACAAGGTCGACGGTTCGGTCAACATCGTGCTCCAGAAGGGTCACGTGCAGCCCGGCACTCCGACGCTGGTGCGCATGCACGCGATCTCGATCTACGCCGACGTGCTGGGCCAGCCCGGCCCGCGCAAGCGCATCCTGCAACGCGCGATGGCCGAGATCGGCCGCGCCGGCGAAGGCCTGATCGTGTTGTTGATGCCCTCGAACCCCGACCAGCTCAGCGATGAAGTCGGCGGCCAGGGCGATGGCGGCATGGACTTGCGCGCCTATGGCATCGGCGCGCAGATCCTCGCCGACCTGGGCGTCCACGACATGGTCCTGCTGACCAACTCGCACCACAACATCGTCGCGATCGAGGGCTACGACCTCAACGTCGTGGGCGAACGGCCGATACCGGAGAATTGAGCGCATGGCCCGTTTCCTCATCGTCGAAGCCCGCTTCTACGACCATCTCAACGACATGCTGGTCGAAGGGGCGCGCGCGGCGCTCAAGGCGGCTGGTCACAAGGTCGACGTGATCACCGTGCCCGGCGCACTCGAAATTCCCGGCGCGATCGGCCTCGCATCGGAGAGCGACCTCTACGACGGCTTCGTGGCGATAGGGGTGGTCATCCGGGGCGAGACCTACCACTTCGAGATCGTCGCGGGCGAGAGCGCGCGCGGGATCATGGCGCTGACGATGGACGGCATGGCCATCGGCAACGGCATCCTCACGGTCGAGAACGAGGCCCAGGCGCTGGTCCGGGCGGACCCTGCGCAGAAGGACAAGGGCGGCGAGGCAGCCAAGGCGGCGATGGCGCTGCTCGCGCTGCGCGAGAAGTTCGCTTGAGCGCGCATCCGGCCATCGCGGGCATCCCGCTGGTTCTTGGCGGCAACGTTTTCGGCATGACCGCCGACCAGGATGCCAGCTTCGCGGTGCTCGACGCCTTCTACGAAGCCGGCGGGCGGATGATCGACACCGCCGACGTGTATTCGGCCTGGATACCCGGCTACAAGGGCGGCGAAAGCGAGACCATGCTGGGCAAATGGTTTGCCGCCAGCGGCAAGCGCGCCGAAATGCGGCTCCACACCAAGACCGGGATGCTGGGCGGCAAGGAACTCTATGAACCGGCCCGGGTGCTGGCCTCGCTCGATGCCTCGCTCGAACGGCTGCAGACCGATTACGTCGACCTCTATTACGCCCACCGCGACTATGATGAACTGGAAATCGCCGACATCGTCAGCGCCTTCGATGGCGCTGTGAAGACCGGCAAGGTTCGCTCGCTGGGTGCGTCGAACTTCAACGCAGAGCGCCTTTCCGCAGCGCTTGATGCCGCCGAAGCGCAGGACGCGACTCCGTTCAGCGTGCTGCAGAACGAATACAACCTGATCGCGCGCAATGCCTATGGCCCGGACTTGCAGGCGTTGTGCACCACCCGGAACATCCCGATGTTGCCCTTCTTCGGGCTCGCCTCAGGCTACTTGACCGGCAAGTACCGCACCGAGGCTGATCTGGGAAAATCGATCCGGGGCCAACGGATGGGCAAGCTGATCGAAACCGGCGCACCGATGCTGGCGGTGATGGATCAGGTCGTGCGCGAAACCGGCGCGACCCATGCCCAGGTCGCGCTTGCCTGGCTCAGAGTGCAGCCCGGGATCGGCGCGCCGATCGCCAGCGCGACGTCTGCCGAGCAGGTGCGCGAGATCTGTGCCTCGGTCAGTCTCGATCTCAGCGATGACCAGCTTGCCCGGCTGGGCGCCGCGCTCGGCTAGGCCAGGTCGAGCATCTCCTTGAAGCCCATCGGCTCGTAAGGGCCGATCACGAGCTGTTCGAACACGCCCATGCCCTCTTCGCCGGTCTCGGCGACGCGGACCTTGCACAGCATCTGGACGTGGAGATTGTCGGGCCGGCCGGGCGCGCAATCGGCAAGGTCGATGTCCTCGCGCTCCACCTCCAGCGGGCCGTGATGGAGGCCATGGCCCCACCTGGGCGAGGTATAGCCCAGCCCGCGCATCTGGAAGCGGCCGATCGGCTCGAAGTTCACATGGAGCAGGCCGTCCGGCGAAGGCAGCGTCAGCGTGCCACCGGAGGGCCAGCGCGTGCCCTTTTCCTGCGGCGCGTCCATCGTCGCGAGGTCGGTGTGGTACTGTTCCTCGGCCCCCGCCCCGTCCGGCTCGATCACCGCGCGGGTGTTCCACGCCGCGCCTTTGGTATTTGCGTTGATGTGGAAGAACAGCGAGCGCGACGGCAGGTTGATCGGGGTCCACTGCCAGAAGAACGCCGGGCTGTAGCTTCCCGCGTGCGGCTGCGTATCGCTCGTTCCGACCGGGCGCACGCCCCACGAACGATCGCGCGTGCCGGCGGTTCCGGGCGCGATCGCCTCGCGCTTGCCGTCGACCTCGATCCACCCGGCATAGTGCCCGTTCTGGGTGAGCCGGGTGTAGTCCATGAAGGTACGCGGCCCGATGCGGTGGACGAAGCGCGGCTCCTCGATCGGGAACGCGCGGCCAGTGAAGGTCAGGTCGGCGGCGATGCCCGAGTGTTCGGACACGATCACGCGCAGGACCTTGAGCGGCTCGATCACCTCGATCCGGATCGGCCCAACCTCGAGGGCGAGGCGCTCCATGCCCATTTCGCAAGAGGCGTGAAGGCAGTGCTCCACCCCATCGCGAATAATGGTGAAATGCGCGTCGGCGACGTTGAGGTGCGGATAGACGCCGAAAGCCACCGCGAAGAAGCCCGAGCCGTCGGGCGCATAGCCGTTGAAGAAGTAGCGGTCGTAGAAATTGCGGTCGGTCCCGGCATAGGCCACCGGCTCGGGCGTCTGGTGAAGCGGAAAATCGTCACCCCGGGTAAGCACCATCACGAAAGCTCCTTAAGCGCGCCAAGGCGGTCGTGGCGCAATGCCAGGTCGCAGGCGCCGCGCGCCATCCCGGC
>JAJXVK010000029.1 GCA_021782155.1 Pseudomonadota bacterium | reverse complement strand
GCGAGGGATCGCCGGTGCTGATGCTCCATGGCGAGCCGAGCTGGTGCTACCTGTGGCGGCACATGATCGCGCCGGTGACGGAAGCGGGGCACCGCGTGCTGGCGCCCGACCTCGTCGGCTTCGGACGCTCGGACAAGCCGACGGAGCCAACGGCGCATTCCTACGCTGCGCAGGTCGCGTGGATGCGCGAATGGGTCGAGGCGCTCGACCTGACGAACATCACGCTCGCCTGCCAGGACTGGGGCTCGCTGATCGGGCTGCGCCTCGTCGCCGCGATGCCCGAGCGCTTTTGCGCGGTCGTGCTCTCGAACGGCGGGCTGCCCGCCGGGCAAGCGCCACCGCGCGCCTTCGCCATGTGGCGCGCCTTCTCGCGCTGGAGCCCGGTGTTCCCGATCGGGCGGATCCTGCAGGCGGGGACCAGGCGCGAGCTTTCGCCCGAGGAAGTCGCAGCCTACAACGCCCCCTTCCCCACCCGCGCGAGCAAGATCGCCGCGCGCCAGTATCCCGGCTTCGTCCCGCTCGGCGACAACGTCGCGGTGCCCGACCAGTTGCGCGCCTGGGAAGTCCTCGGGACATGGAACAAGCCGTTCCTGTGCTGCTTCAGCGACGGTGACCCGATCACGCGCGGCGGCGATGCAATGTTCCGCGAGCGCGTGCCGGGCGCAAAGGGTATGCCACACCGCACGCTGCGCGGCGGACATTTCATACAGGAAGACGATCCCGACGGCTTCTCGAGGGCGATCGTCGAGGCTGCCCAGCTGGCCGGCGCCAGTTGATCGAAGTCAATGCAGGCGTGTCTGTTCTCTCCATAATCATAACGATCGTTATGGTTGGGAGAGAACAGATGGCCCATTTTCCGCAGCATCCCGGTTTCACCAGCGTTCTGCGCCTCGTCCGCATGGAAGGCGACATCCACGACCTCGAGGTCGAGGGCGAAATCCCCGCAGAGCTCGACGGCGCGTTCTACCGCGTCCATCCCGATCCGCAGTTCCCGCCCAGGTACGCCGACGACCAGTTCTTCAACGGCGATGGCATGGTCTCGATGTTCCGCTTCCACGACGGCAAGGTCGACTGGCGCCAGCGCTATGCCCAGACCGACAAGTGGAAGGTCGAGCGCGAGGCGGGCCACGCGCTGTTCGGCGCCTATCGCAACCCGCTGACCGACGACCAAAGCGTCAAGGGCATGCACCGCGGCACCGCCAACACCAACGTCCTGGTCCACGCCGGCAAGCTCTTCGCGATGAAGGAAGACAGCCCCTGCCTGATCATGGACGCCAACACGCTCGAGACCGAGGGCTACACCGATTTCGGCGGCGACCTGCCGATCAGCGCCTTCACCGCGCATCCCAAGATCGACCCCGACACCGGCAACTTCTGCGGCTTCGGTTATTCGCTCGCCGGCCCGCTGACACGCGAGTGCGCCTATTTCGAGATCGACCCCTCTGGCAAGGTGGTGCGCAAGGCCGAGTTTCTCGCGCCCTATTACACCATGCTCCACGACTTCGCGATCGCGGGGGACTACGCGGTGTTCAACGTCTCGCCCTGGTCGTCCGACTGGGAGACGCTCGAGCAGAACCGCCCGCACTTCTGGTACGACCGAGAGTTGCCCTTCTACATCGGCGTGATGCGCCGTGACGGCGACGGCAGCGACATGCGCTGGTTCAGGCAGGAGCCCAGCGTGTGCGGCTGCCACGTGATGAACGCCTTCGTCGAGGGCACGAAGATTCATCTCGACCTGCCCGTCTCGAAGACCGGCAGCCTGCCGTTCTTTCCCAACAAGGACGGCACGCCCTATGCCGGGGAGGAGATGGTCACTTATCTCTCGCGCGTCACGGTCGACCTCGCCTCGAACAGCGACACCGTGTCCGGGATCGAACGGATCGGCGAGATGCCGGGCGAATTCCCTCGCATCGACGACCGCGTCGCCGGCAAGCCCTATCGCCACGGCTGGATGATCACCTACGACTTCTCCAAGCCCTACAACGGCCCCGCCGGGCCGTTTGCGGGGGTGATCAACTCGATCACCCACTTCGACCACGAGACGGGCAAGGAGCAGTCATGGTGGTGCGGACCCGACGGCGCCTTCCAGGAGCCGTGCTTCATCCCGCGTTCCAAGGACGCGCCCGAGGGCGACGGCTGGCTGGTGGCGCTGGTCGACAACCACATCACCAACTATTCGGACCTGTGCCTGTTCGACGCGCTGGACGTTACCAAGGGACCGCTCGCCCGGGTCAAGCTGCCGATCCGGCTGCGCCAGGGCCTGCACGGCAACTGGGTCGATGCGGCCAAGCTTGCCGCCTGACCTCCGGAAGGATCGCGAGCCGCGCCGGGTTTGCTCTCCGCGCGGCTTCGCTTCGCCTAGATCACATAGGCGCGCTTGGTCGAGACCAGCGTGATGCCCGGAAACCGCAAGAACACGAGGTCGAGACTGGTCTGCACTTTCGCCTGGACTACAACATAGTTCATGTAGTTCGCAGTTGAGCCGTGGGTGACGTTGACCTGAGAAGCCAGCAGCGGGTCGGTGCCGTGATAGCTGTCAAGCGCCATCGTGCGGATTTGCTGGTCGCTGGGTTGCGGGCTGATCGTCGCGTAGCGCGCGGCCTCTCCCACGGCATGGTTGAGTTCGTTCTGGCTGAAGAACAGGCTGCCCGACGACAGAATGCCCAGGATCATCGTGAGGATGACCGGCGCCGCCAGCGCCATCTCCACCGCTGCAACGCCGCTGCCGCACCGCGCCAGCCTTGTGAGCAAGCTTCTCTGCATCACCGTACCCTCACGGTCTGGTGCCCGGTCACCAGCTGGGAGTTGGCGCCTTGCCCCCAGTTGATCAGGCCGAATACGGGCTGGAACCGGTCCTGGACGTCGATCGAGATGTACTGGGCCGGCTGCTGGCTCGACGTGGCGCAATACTGGACATCACCCTGCGAAACGCCGTCGCACTCCAGCCAGCGCGTGACGGTGATGTCCGATGCCGGCAAACCGCTGTCGGTTGCGAGCTGGGCCTGGATTTCCGCGGGATCGGGTATCCGGTCCTTCGACCCGGCCGCGTATTCGCCGCCGGTGCGCGCGACCTGCTCGATGTGGACCTTGAGCATGTAGGCGCGCACCACGTCGGTGAGACCGAGAACGATCATGGTGAGCACCGGCATGATGATCGCCAGTTCAATCAGCGCGGTGCCTTCGCGCGCCGGGCCCAGCCTCGGAAAGATCCGCATCGCGCTTACCCGACCAGCTGCGTGTAGGGGCGCCCGGCGAAGGCCTGCGACCCCGAACCCGGCGGACACTGGTTGCTCACCGACGTGTTGCCGCTGAACGTCACGATCCTGCCTACGAACTGGACGCAATTGGTGTTGAGCGTTGAAGTGCCATTGAAGCGGATTGTCGTCGCCGGCGCATAGATCGCCCCTTGCAGCATGCCGGCATATCCGAGCCCGCTGGTGCCGGCGACCTGCATGACAGTGGCGTTCGAAGGTGCCGTGCGGCGGTCCTGGTAGAACAGCACGCCCGCGTATGTGCCGGTTTCCGGCGCGGTGAGATCGACAATCGATGACCCGTTGAAGTTGACACGCCCCACAAGGCTGCCGTCGAACGGAACCGCGCTCGACGAGAACAGGAACGTCACCCCGTCACCCGCCGCGGCGGCGTTTGCCGCAATCGAAAAATCGCCGCCGTCGATGTAATAGACGCCGGGGCTGAAGTTCGCGTCGCCCAGAACCGAGATGTCGGTATAGCAACCCGGGCTGACCGTCTTCGACTGGTTGCTCTTGACCTTGAGCGCGCCCGCCCCGGCACAGAGCGTGGAAAAGTCGGGCATCGGCAGCGTGGCGAAGGGATCGAGCATGGGCCCGACGTGGGGATACAGCTTTGTGCTCGCCGAGATCCCGCTGCCCGCACTGATCGAGCCCACCGCGGCGATCTCGCTCACGTTGACCGGATTGTTGCCGAAGTCCGCGGCCGGATCGGCGTTCGAGTTGGAACGCATGCCGCAACTCGCAGTGATGCTGGCCGATCCCGACGCGGTCAGCGCGGCCGCCGCGGTGGGATCGAGCGCCAGAACGCAGGCCGGAGTCCCCGTGTGTCCGGCCGCGGTCGATGCAACACCGACGCGCGGCGCGTATTTGAGGAAGATCGAGCTGAACGGAAGTGCGCGCTGCGTGTGCAGGACCACGCGCACCGCGCTGTGGTCGCCAACGGCCACACCGGTCGACGGCGGGCTCTCGACAAGGTCGATGGAATAGGACTGCTCTTCGTTCTTGGCGAGTGACTGGCGCGCGGCGGCGTTTGCATCCTGCCCCTGGACCAGCGCATAGGCTCCTGCCATTGCCGCGGCGTCCGCGGCATTCTGGAGCTGGCGCCGCCACAGAATCCATTGCGCGGTGTCGGTTCCCAGTCCAACCGCGCCGATGCACGGCACGATCGCAACCGCGATCAGCAGGCTGACGTTGGCGCCGCTGTCGCGCAGGATCCGGGCGAGCGATCCGAACGGCCTGCCGCCCCGCAATCCGTCACCGCGTGAATGATGCCTCATGTGGTCTTCCCCGTATCTCGGCATTGGTTTTGCGACCGGCCGCCGCGACCCAAGGCCCCGGCATGAGCTTCAGGGAGCACTCGACAGGTTGCCGACGCGTTAATCCCGGATGACCGGAATATGGCGCGCAACGCCAAATTAACCTCTGCAGGAAAGGACGGATTTGCCATTGCAGCGCGCCAGGAAAATTTCCGGTAACGATAAGTTTTCGTCGCCGCAGGCGAAAACTGTGTCTTGCGCCGCTTGCCCGACGCGGCAAGGCCGCTAATAGGACTCGGCAAGAGCGGTGCCGGTCGGGGCAGACCGGCCAAACGCGATAGAGGCAGACAATGGCAACCTTCACGCTTCCGAAGAACAGCAAGATCACCGGCAAGTCGCGGCATTACCCTGCTGCGACCTCGGGCAAGGTCCGCAAGTTCAAGGTCTATCGCTACGACCCCGATAGCGGCGAGAACCCGCGCTACGACACCTTCGACATCGACCTCGACGAGTGCGGGCCCATGGTGCTTGACGCGCTGATCAAGATGAAGTCCGAACAAGACCCGACGCTCACCTTCCGCCGGTCGTGCCGCGAAGGCATCTGCGGATCGTGCGCGATGAACCTCAACGGCCGCAATGGTCTCGCCTGCACCACCGCGATCGAGGACCTTAAGGGCGACGTCCGCATCACTCCCCTGCCCCACATGGAAGTTATCAAGGACCTCGTTCCCGATTTCACGCACTTCTACGCCCAGTACGCCTCGATCCGGCCCTGGCTGCAGACTGTCTCGCCTACGCCTTCGGGCAAGGAGCGGCGGCAGAGCCCAGAGCAGCGGGAAAAGCTCGACGGGCTCTATGAATGCATCCTGTGCGCCTGCTGCTCGACCTCGTGCCCGAGCTACTGGTGGAACTCGGACAAGTTCCTCGGCCCGGCGATCCTGCTCCAGGCCTATCGCTGGCTCGCCGACAGCCGTGACGAGATGACCGGCGAACGGCTCGACGAGCTGGAGGATCCCTTCCGGCTCTATCGCTGCCACACGATCATGAACTGCGCCAACGTGTGCCCCAAGGGTCTGAGCCCCGCGCGCGCGATCGCAGAAATCAAGAAGATGCAGGCCGAACGGGTTGTCTGACTATCTCGCGGGCCGGAGATTCCACAGCGAACCCGACCCGGAATACCCGGGCTGGCGCACATGGGAACTTGAGGACACCACGCGGTTCAACGCGTGGATGTTTCCCAAGCTCATCGTTCGCAACGACGACGACGGCAAGGCGCGGCTGCGGGCGTTTCCCGAGTTGCGCCACACCAACCTATCGGACAACCTCCACGGCGGCACGCTGCTCGCGCTGATAGACATTGCGCTGTTCGCCTGTTCGCGGATGCTGGGCGTAATCGAGGTTGGCACCGCAGTGACGCTCGACCTGTCTGTCCAGTTCATCGGCGCCGGCCGCGCGGGCGAACCGCTCGACGCCGTCACGGAACTGCTGCGCGAGACGCGGCGGCTGGCCTTCCTGCGCGGAATCGTCGAGCAGCAAGGCGATGTGATCGCCGCCTTTTCGGGAACGATCCGCAAGCCGACGGCACCCAGGTGACCACCGTCGCCCAGCGGTACGCCGAGCTTGTCGAAGCCGGCGAGTTGCAGCCTGATCCCGAACAAGCAGCCGCCGCGCTGCGGCTCGACCGGTTGCAGGAAGAACTCGAGCGGCCCGAGCCGGCTGGCGGGCTGCTCGGCAGGCTGTTCGGCGCGCGCAAGGTCGAGCGTCCGCGCGGCGTTTACATGTGGGGCGGCGTCGGGCGCGGCAAGTCGATGCTGATGGACCTGTTCCACGAGTGCCTCGACGTCCGGGCCAAACGCCGCGTCCACTTCCACGAATTCATGCTCGAGGTCCACGCCCGGTTGCGCGAGGAGCGCAAGAAGGGCCTGGGCGACCCTGTTCTGCCCGTCGCCGCGCAGATCGCCGCCGAAACGCGCGTGCTCGCCTTCGACGAGATGGTCGTCAACAACAGTGCCGACGCGATGATCATGAGCCGGCTGTTCACAGCGCTGATTGTTGAAGGCGGAGTGACCGTGGTGACCACCTCGAACCGTGCGCCTTGCGAGCTCTACAAGGACGGGCTCAACCGAGAACACTTCCTGCCGTTTATCGCGCTGATCGAGCACCGGCTTGACGTGTTCCCGCTAAACGGGCCGACCGACTACCGGCTTGAACGCCTGCGAGGCGTGGGCACGTGGCACGTCCCCAACGGTCCGGTCGCCACCGAGGCGGTGCGTGAAGCGTTCTTCCGAATGACCGACTATCCGCCGGAGGATAGCGCGCACGTGCCATCGTACGAACTCGATGTGGGCAACGGGCGGTCGATGCATGTGCCCAAGAGCCTGAAGGGCGTGGCGGTGTTCAGCTTCAAGCGCCTGTGCGCGGAGGCGCGCGGCGCGTCGGATTACCTGGCCATCGCGCGCAACTATCACACCGTGATCGTCGTCGGCATTCCGCGACTGTCGCGCGAACAGCGCAACGAGGCGGCGCGTTTCGTGACGCTGATCGACGCGCTCTACGAGAACAAGGTCAAGCTGATCGCCACCGCCGACGCGGAGCCGACGGACCTTTACGAGGCAGGAGATGGACGCTTCGAGTTCGAGCGCACCGAAAGCCGGCTTATGGAAATGCAGTCGGCCGCATACCTGGCGCTGGGCCACGGCGAGGAATGAGGCTCACCGGATGGAAACGGCACGGAATGCGCGGTGAAAGTCGGCCCGGCGATCGCGCGAAAAATTGATTGATGCCCCGAAAGAAAAATCCCGCGGGGGCAATGCCCACACGGGATTTTCGTTAACAACCTTGCTCATTCCAAACTTAGCGATTCTTGGAATTAAACGCTAAGACTGCGCCCCCTTGACATTGCGCAATCGGCTGGGCCGAAAATCCCGCAGCAAAATCAAAGAGTTGACAAGTTCAGTTGAAAATCCACTTCCAGAACATGACGACCTCCATCGAGTTTGGAAGCCCACAGTTATCACCAACGAAGATGGTTAACAACCTCTAAACGTGTCGGAAACGGATCGACCACGCTGCTCGACCATGCCCGAATAGTGCTCGCGCAATTGGGGAAAGGGCTGCGGGCGACCGATGAAATAGCCCTGCCCGTGATCGCATTCGAGCTCGCGCAACAGGTTGAAGGTCGCGATATCCTCGATCCCCTCGGCCACCACGACCTGCCCCAAGGCATGTGCAAGGCCGATTGTGCTGGACACGATCTTGCGGTTGCGATCGCTAGTGGTGATCGCCGAAACGAAGCGCTTGTCGAGCTTGAGTTCGTCACTCGGAAGCTCGGCGAGATAGGACAGGCTGGCCTCTCCGGTGCCGAAGTCGTCGATCGACAGCCGGAAGCCCATCGCCCGCAACTGTCCGAGGTTGTGCCGAGCTGCCGGCCGGTTGTGGACGCTCGATGTCTCGGTCACCTCGATGGTCAGCAGGCGGCAGTCGATCCCGCGCCGGCGCACGATTTCCGAGACCGAGCTGACGAGCGACGGCTTGTCGACCATCTGGGCCGACAGGTTGATGCTCATCTGGAAATGAGGGCCCAGAGCGTTCATCGTCTCGGCTGCGCTAATCGCCTGTTCGAGCACCCAGTAGGTGAGCGTATCGATGCGCCCTGCCCGCTCGGCCTGGAGAATGAAGGCGTCGGGCTGAATCGGCCCGCGCGTCGGGTGGTTCCAGCGGATCAGCGCCTCGGCGCCCGATATGCGGTTCTCGCGATAGTCCCACTGCGGCTGGTAGGCGAGCCAGATGTCGCCATTGCGCAAGCCCTCGTCGATCCTGGCATGGAGTGAAAGCTCCCATGGTGCTTCGGCGAGGCGCGAGGCTTCGAAGTATTCTACTGTCCGCCCGTTCTTGAGCGCCTCTGCCGCGCTTGCCAGCGCGCTGTTGAGCCGCGTGAGCGCATCGAGCCCTTCGTTGCGGTCGAGCCCGAAGTGAATGTTGGTATCGAAGGTATGATCGCCAATCTGCAATGGCGCAGAAAAGAGCGCGCGCAGGCCTTCGAGGTGATTGAGCTGGGTCTCTAGCGGTCGCGCCTCGTCCAGCCAGGCGAAATGACCGCCGTCGCCATGGTAGATGTCCGAACAGCCCGACCCGATCGACAGGCGCCGGGCAATCTGCTGCGCAAGTTCGCCGTGGAGCGCCTTGGGCAACGTCGCAAGGATTTCCTCCCACCGGGCAACGACCGTCACCACCATGTCCTGGCCGACCGGAACCGCTCCCTCGGTCAACGCCAGCAGGTTGGGCAAGCCCGATGCGCTGGTTTGCTGGATTCGCCGCGTCCGCTTCTGCCAGAGCCTGATTGCCAGGAACAACGCGAAAGCGGTGGCCGCAGCATCGGGTGTGACGAAAATCCCGATCAGGCCAAGTGCAATTGGCAGGACAAGGATGCACAGCAGGTTGGCGAAGTACAGGAGATAGCGCCTGCGATTGCGCCTCTCCCGCTGCGCAATCAACAAGCCGAACGCGGTCAAGACCAGAACAGGCAAGAATGGCACGCCATAAAGCGGGCCGCCAAACATGATCCCAAAAGGCTTCCTGAGAGCCGCTTCACCTGCAACATCAAATGCGTAGGGCTGCGCCATGCCATGGCCGAAATAGTTCATCGGCTGATTGCGGCCCGACTCGACAACGATGACAGTGCGGCCAGTCAGCAATCCCGGGGCGAAACGTCCAGATGCGAGATCCGTTGCAGAGATCGTCACAATCGAATCTGGGCTGATCGAAAAATCGGGAGTGAACTGATGTTCGAACTTGTCGGGCTCTCCGGCCAAGGCGAACGACAGGCTCTTGTAGTCCCGTCCTCCTATCCGAGCCACGAATGGCGAACTCTCCGGATAATAGAGAAAATTCGCGTTCCAGGCGGAAAAGAATACCGGCGCGTCGCCAATGATTGAACGAGCTGGGAAACGGAATGCCGATTCATCCCAGTGATCTGGCTTTCCGGAGCGGGCAACGAAACCGATATCCTTGCCAAACGAGTCGACGGCTTCACGCAACTCACTATCTTCATTGGCATTTCCGCTAGCCACGATATTTGCGTCGACAAATACGCGTGTTGGCATTTGTCGCCGCAACTGGCGGAGCAATCGGGCCTGATCGCCCGTCGTCCAAGTGACATCGTCGCCAAGAGTCACCACGACGGTTGAATTCGACGCATCCCGGCTGATTATCTTGTAGGCGACGTTCCAATACCCGGCGCTGATCGGAGCAAGCACGCCAAGCCAGCCGCCAACGAAGGCGAGCAGCAGTACATTAACCAGGAGATTTCCAAATAGCCTGCGCATCAGCCGATCTTGGTTTCGCCTAACGTGCAGCGATTAGCCCATATTGGTGAATAACGTCCTAAGATGGTTAAGGACTTTAACCAAGCCGGGCGATCGCCTTGTCGAGCATGATCAACTGCCACAGCACGCGGCTGTGGTCGGCGCGTCCGGATACGTGAGCGTCCACCAGTGCGCCGATCCGCGCACGGTCCAGCCAGCCGGTGCGGGCGAGCGCCCCGCCTTCGCCCACCGCGCGCGCCTCTGCTGCGAGCGGGCCGCGCAGCCAAGCGGCGATCGGGGTGACAAAGCCCATCTTCCGGCGGAGCAGGATGTCGTCGGGCAGGTAACGGCGCATCGTGCGCTTCATCAGCCACTTGCCGGTGGAGCCGTGGACGCGCAACGCTTCGGGCAGCCGCGCGCCGAATTCGACGAGCCGGTGGTCGAGCAACGGCTCGCGCGCTTCGAGGCTCACCGCCATGCTGGTACGATCGACCTTGGTCAGGATGTCGCCGGGCAGGTGGAACTTCAGGTCGGCGTATTGCGCGCGGTCGAGCCCGCTCAGCGCGGGCGCCTTGCGCATCAGTTCGATGAACGCGCTCTCGCCGCGATAGTCGCCCCGCAGCCGCTCGAAATCGGGCGTGTAGAGCGCGGCGCGCTGGTGCGGCAGCGTGACCGAAACGGCCTGCGCATACCCCTCGGCCCCGTCGCGCGCGAGGCTGAGCAATGTCGACTTGGCGCGCAGCGGGCGCGGCGCCCAGTCGGCCTTGGGGTAGAGCCGGCCGAGGCCGCCGAACAGCGGACCGCGCAGGCCCTGCGGCAACAGCGCGCGGACTTTCTCCTCGCGGTGATGGAACACTTGCCGGCGATAGCCCGCGAAAACCTCGTCAGCGCCGTCGCCCGACAACGCGACCGTGACATGTTCGCGCGCCAGTTCGCAGACGCGATAGGTGGGCAGCGCGCTGGCGTCGGCGAAGGGTTCGTCAAACACGCCCGTGAGCTTGTCGGCCAGCACGTAATCGTCGGCGGAAACCGTGCGCGACCAGTGCGAGGTGTGGAAGCGCCGCGCCACAGCCTCGGCATGGCTGGTCTCGTCGAGCGCGGCGACGTCGAAGCCGATCGAGCAGGTCTTGACCGGATCGGTGTGCGCCTCGGCCATCAGCGCGACAACGCTCGAACTGTCGACACCGCCCGAGAGGAACGCGCCAAGCGGCACGTCGGCGAGCATGCGCGAACTCACCGCCTCGCGCAGATAGTGCAGCATCTGCGCTTCGAGATCGGCGGCAGAGCCCTTCGCGCGCCGGTCGAAGTGCACGTCCCACCACTGGACGGACGGCGGCGGCGGACGGTCATGGCGCAGCAGGCGGTAGTGCCCGGCGGGCAGCTTTTCGACGCCGCGGAGAATGGACGTGTGATCGGGCACGAAGCCCCAGGTCAGGTAGTCCTCGACCGCCAGCGGATCGATCTCGCGTCGCAGCGAGGGATGCGCGATGAGCTGCTTGAGCTCGGACCCGAAGATCACGCTCCCGTCGGCGAGGTGCGCCATGTGCAGCGGCTTCACGCCCAGCCTGTCACGCGCCAGAAGCAGGCAGCGCTGCTCGAGGTCGTAGAGCGCGAAGGCGAACATGCCGTGCAGGCGCGGCAGACACTCGACGCCCCAGCGCTGCCACGCGGCGATGATCACCTCGCCGTCGCCGTCGGTGCGGAACATCGCCCCCGCCGCCGCCAGTTCTGAGCGTAGCTCGCGGAAATTGTAGATCTCGCCGTTGAACACCAGCATGACCCGGCCATCGGCCGAAGGCATCGGCTGCGGCGATCCGGCGAGGTCGATGATCGCCAGGCGGCGGAAGCCCAGTCCCACGCCCGGCGCGGTCCAGGTGCCGTGCCCGTCGGGCCCGCGATGGATGATCGCGTCGCACATCTTCTCGAGCCGCGCCGGTTCGACCGGCTTCAGCCCTTCGGTGTGAAAGATGCCGGCAATCCCGCACATGGCCGCGCGCTTAGCCTTTCCCGGCGATGCGGTCCATCCACGCACCGGGATCGCCGGTGGAGGACAGAAACGCGGCGAGCGAGCCCTCGGACGACGTGCCCGGAAGCTGTTCGGCCGAGACGATCAGCGTCGCGGTCGTCCGCTCGCGCAGGAGAAGCCGATCGGCGATATTGGTCAGCTTGAGGCGCAGGTTGCTGCCGGTGAGGATCGGACCCGAGCGATACCAGGTGATAGCGGTGCGCTCGACCCCGGTGGGCGCCTGAATGCGTTCGGCGCTACCCCCGGCCAGCGGCGGCGCGGACGAAACCCATGCCCACTTGCTGCCGAGCGGCACTGCGCCCTGCCCGAAGCTGCCCGCCTCGGCGCCTTCGCCCTGGTGAGAGTAGAGCGCGTAGGACACGTCGACGACATGGCCGGTGTTGTCCTCATAGCGCCCGACCAGCCGGTGATCGGATCCGCCATGCAGTGGCTGCCAGGGATAGGCGGGGTCATAGTCCACCCGGTGCCAGCCCGGTACCTCGGGCAGGAAGACCTGCGCCGGTACGGATGCAGAGAGCCGCTGGGCCAGCGACGACCAGGCCAGCGCCGCCGCCAGCAGCAGGCCCAGCGCGGCGATGACGGCAAGTGGCGAGACCACGGCACGCGTGGCGCGCGCGAGGCACGGACTTGCCGAGATGACGTGGGGATCGATCGCGGGCGCGTCGAGCGGCCGGTCGAAGAAGCGCCAGCTCATGCCCATCACCACCGCCATGACGATCGCGAAGAAAACCCAGCCATAGAAGATATGGTCGAAGCCCTGCGCGAAGGCGACGCCGCGATACTGCGCGATGAAGATCGTGCCCCATGCGCGCACGCCATTGGCCAGGATGGGAACGACGATGCATGTCGCCAGCAGGGCCGCGCGGCGCGGCCAGCTGCGGAAGCACAAGTTCGCCACCAGCGTGCCGTAGGCGACCATGGCGATCAGGAACTTGACCCCCGAACAGGCCTCGGCGACCTCGAAATAGCCGCGTGGCGTTGTGACGAAGACGCCCTCTATCGACGCCGGCACACCCGTGACGTGGAGCAACGCCATCGTGATCCTGGCGGTCACCATCTGCAGCGAGGGGATGATCTCGTCGCCGAAGGGCACGAGAAAAAAGAGGTAAAACAGCGGAAACGCGCATCCCGCCGCGACACGAACGCCGAGCAATGCCAGAACGCTCGACTGCAGCATCGCGACCACCGCAAGCTGGCGCAGCAGCCCGAACCCGGCGAAGCTGCCAAGCACCCAGGCGAATGCGGAGAGCCCGAACAGCACCGCGCCGGGCCACCAGATCGCCGGTTCGAGCCGGCGCAACTCGTTCCAGCGCGAGGCCACCAGCCACGCGAGGATCGCGGGGATCAGCAGGATGTGGTTGTAGGTCGAACTGTCCCACCACTGGTGCGCCATCGCCGCCCAGTCGCGAAGGAAGGCGAGTAGCAGCACGAACCACACCGCCCCAAGGCGCGCCAAAGGCGTTCGCCAGTTGGCGGGTATCGTCTCGACCGCACGTTCGGCAAGGCGCGACGCGGCAGAGGCGGGCGCGTCAAGCCGCATTGCGTGGCCTCGCCTTGGCACGGCACAGCGCGTCGAGCGGCGCGAGCACCGCATCCCAGGCCTTTTCGCGCATGACAAAGGCGCGCGCGGCGAGGCCCATGCGTCCCGCCTCCTCGCCGTCCTCCAGCAATTCAACGGCACGCGATGCCAGCGCTTCCGCCCCGTCCGCCACCGCCAGTTCCACGCCGTTGCGCGCACCGATCCCGGTAGCAGCGGCGCTCGTCGCAAGCACCGGGCGGCCCATCGCCATCGCCTCGAGAACCTTGTTCTGCACCCCCCGCGCGATCAGCAACGGAGCGACTATCAGGTCAGCGCGTGCGATCCACGGTCGCACGTCGGGCACGGCGCCCGTCACGCTCGTACCGTTCGTGCCGTCGAGCGATTCGACTTTCGTGGTCGGCGCGCGACCGACGATGTGGAAATGCGCGTCACCAAGCGCCTTGCGGACGATCGGCATGACCTCGCGCGCGAAGAAGGTTACCGCCTCTACGTTGGGCGGATAGTCCATCTGCCCGGTGAACACGATGTGCGGCCCGGCGCGAAGGAGCCCGGCTGAGCCTGGATTTCCGGCGGGATCGTAGAATTCCGCGTCGATCCCGTTCGACATCGCGCGCACCACGGCCGTGCTGTCCTGCGGCAGGCGCGAGGCAAAAAGGGCGGCCTCCTCGGGCGTTGCCAGCAGGCTGCACGCCGCGCGTCCGGCCACTTGCGCCTCGAAGGCAGACAGCAGCCGCGCCTCGCGCCGGTAGAGCACCGAGACAGGGAACGCTGCCCGCTGTGCATAGTCCTCGAACTTGGCCGAATCGACGTCGACGAAGTCCATCACCACGGTGCCGGGGAACTCGCGCGGCACGTACTGCGCCATCTGGCCGCTGAACACGACGATCGCGCCGATCGGCCGCTCGCGCAGGACTTTCGCCACGTAGCCGCGCAGTCGCGCCGAAGCAAACGCCGTCAGGCTGACGGGCCTGCCCGTCGCCATCGCTTCAAGCGTCGCGAGCGGCACCGGCCGCGACCGCCGGACCACGCAATGGCTTGCTGCGAGCGCGGCAAGCCCGGCTTCCTGCGCCGCATCCTCGGCTGTCTCGACGAAGGTCGCGACGTGGACGGGCGCGAGCCCGGCGAGGCGCTTCAGGATATGGTGCGAGCGGATCTTGTCGCCGCGGTCGGGCGGGAACGGGATGCGGTGCGCCAGGAACAGGATCTCGCTCATCCGAGACCGGACGCGATCAGGGGGCCAAGCCGGTTGGCGAGCGGGATCGGCAGCTTCTGCCACGCCGCAATGCGCGCGCGGTACTTTGGGCTCAGCGGGTTTATGTCGCGCGGCTCCTGCCCCGATGCGGTCCACTGCGCGTAGGAGAGCGGATCTGGCGTGAAGCCCCAGTTGCGCTTGAAGTGATAGGCGCCGGTATCGACCTTCGAACGGCCGAAATCGAAGCGCTCGGCCCCGCGCCGGCGCGCGTGGCACATCAACGCGTAGTACATCACGTCGTTGGCGCGCAGCGCGCGTGCAGCGTAAACACCGCCGCCCCAGTAGGGCAGCACCGCAGCGCGATGGTAGAGGCTGAGCACGCTGGCGACCGGCCTGCCGTCGCAGAGAACGGTGAGGATATCGGCATCCTCGCCAAAGCCGTCCATCACCGCGTCGAACAGCTCTCGCGGGAACACCGGCGTGCCGAGGTTGCGCACGCTTTCGGCATAGACCGCGTGGTGCATTGCGCGGTCCTGCTCCCCGCGTCCGGTGCGCACCTCCATCTCGCGGGCAAGGCCCTTGCGCACTTCGGCGCGCTGCTTGCGTGGGATGGCATTGAGCTGGGCCTCGTCCTCGGCCGCGAGCGCGCAGACGAAGCCCGCGTGGCTGTCGCGCTTGTGATGCCAGCTCTCGCTTTCGGGCAGCACGCCGCCGCGCAGTTCGATCGTAGGACAGGCCGCGCGCGTGGCGAGTTCCTCGGCCGCCGCGAACAGCAAGGCGCCCTCACCCGGTTCGGCCTCGAGCATGCCGCCGCCGACCGCGAAGCCGGTCGATACCAGCGCCCGGCCAAACAGGGGCGAGTGAATTTCGGTGAGCGGCAGCGCGGCGCGGATCTTCCCGCCGCGCTCCGCAATCAGCCAATGCGTGCGATGACCGAGCGCGGCCTCGACCGCGTCGCACCATTCGAACCGATGGAATGCCGTTGTTCCGGGATGAGCGGCAAGGAACGCGACCAAGGCGGCGCGGTCGCCAGGATCGGCGCAGCGCACCGCCGTGCGCGCAGGCGCGAACGGTGCGTTCATGCCGCCAGCACGGCTTCGCGCGCCGCGACCTCGTCCATCCGGCCCCAGCGGAACTCCCCGATCAGCTGCGCCAGCTTGGACTGCATCCGGGCAAGGTTGGTGTAGTGCCGAAGGCGTGAGCGCAGCGGCGCGTGGGTGACGCGCGGCTGGTTGGGATCGATCTCCCAGGGGTGGAAATAGAACACCGCCGGGCGCTGGTCGCGGGTGTTGACCTGCCGGATCGCCCAGCGCGACACGCCATAGGGCAGCACGCGGAAGAACCCTCCTCCGCCTGCCGCGATCCGCCGCCCGGCAAATTCGGCGGTGGTCACGGGGATCTCGAGCAGCGGCGAGCCGGGAACCGGCTGGAACGCGAAGCGCGGCGCCTCGCGCCAGCCATAATGATCGTGCACGATCGGCGCGACCGACGAGGAATAGGTGTAGCCATGGTCGGCGAGCACCTCGTGCGCCCAGGGGGTTCGCGCGTCGATCGAGAAGCTCGGCGCGCGATAGCCGCGCACGCGCTGGCCGGTGATGTCTTCCAGTGTGCAGCGGGTCTCGTGAAGGTCGCTGGCGAAGCGGGCGGGGTCGAGCGTGAAGACGCGCGCGTGGTCCCACCCGTGGCTGGCGATTTCATGCCCCGCCTCGGCGATGCGGCGCATCATTTCGGGATGACGCTTCGCGACCCAGCCCAGCGTGAAGAACGTGCCCTTCACGCCCGCCCGTTCGAACATGTCCAGGATCGCCGCGCAATTGGCCTCTACGCGCATGGCAAGGCCGTCCCATTCGGCGCGTTCGATCACTGTCTCGAACGCGCCGACCTGGAACCAGTCCTCGACATCGACCGAAAGGCCGTTGACCGGTGCGATGGCGTCTGCGGCGCGGGCGCCCATTCTCAAAGTCCTCCGGTTGCTGCCGGCTCAGGCCGCCGCGCGGTGCGCGTCTTCGCCTTCGAACCACTCGATCAGCATCGACAGGGTATGGCGCAGCAACTGTTCCTGTTCGGTTACCCGCGTTTCGAGACCCGAGATGCGCTTTGCCGCCTCACCCAGCGCATCCAGCAATTCCTCGTCACTCGGACGGTCGGGCGCAGTTTCCGCGCCCTTCATCTCGGCGATCTCGATTACCGCCTGCTGGAGCTCGGCGATCTGTTCGTCGCGGCTGGTGAGCAGAGCCTCGAACCCGGCCGGGTCGAACGCGGGCGAGGCAATCTGTTCGGCGACGGTTGCCGCCGGGACCGCCGGAGCGGCCACCGATTCGGCCCGAGCGGCCGCTGGAATTGTGGCGGCGACAGGAGCCTGCTCGGCAGGCGTGGCTTCCGCCGCGGGCCTTGGAGCTTCCTCGGCCATGTCGGCGAGCACCGCGGAAAGCATCGCGCTATCGATGCGCTGGCGCTGCTCGATCGCTCCCATAAGCAGGAGGCGGTTCGCCAGCTGGTTGATCTTGCGCGGAATGCCTCGGGTCGTCTTGGCCATTTCCGCGTAAACGCGCTGTCCGAACGCCGGGTTCTCGCCGTGCCAGCCCACATGGCGCAGGCGATGTTCGATATAGGCGCCGACCTCTGCCGGCTCCATCGCCGTCAGGTGGTGGTTTGCGAGCACCCGCTGGCGCAGCTGTTCGAGATCGGGCGACTGGCGCAGGTGATCGCGAAACTCGGGCTGGCCCAGCAGTAGCACCTGAAGCAGAGGGTGCGCGCCGAGCTGGAAGTTCGAGAACATGCGCAG
>JAJXVK010000028.1 GCA_021782155.1 Pseudomonadota bacterium | reverse complement strand
GAGCCGTTCGACCAGATGTCGAAGTGGCCGAGCCAGACCTGCTCGTTGATGAGCGCCAGCAGTTCGTGGAACGAGCCCTTCTTGTCCGTGGCGACGCGGATGTCGGGAAGGCACAGCACCTGCAGCACCCGGTCGTCGGCGCGCCAGATGCCGCGAAGCTGGTAGCTTGCCCAGCTGCCCTGGATCTCGCCGACGATCTCGTCATCGGAAACGAACTCGAATTCCCAGCCACGCGCCTCGAACAGCGCGGCGAGCATTTCGACCGGTGCCGCGTCGTCACGTTCGCTCTGTTCGTGGCCGGTGCGCATTCTCGCTCCCTTTACCGCGCGCGACTGAAACGTGGCGCGGACACGAGCGGGTCAATGCGCGAGGCACGGGGGGCACCACAACCGATGGTGAACGAGGCGTTGCGCATAACTCGACAAGTCTGTGCAAACGCTGTGGACAAGCTGTTCACCGCCGCGGCGTTCATTTCGTCTTGATCTTGTCGATCACCTGGCCGGCGTCGCTCGAGAAGATGAACCCGTCGACCTTCTCCTTCGACAGCTCGTTGAGGAAGCTGCGCGCCTCGGCCTCGGTCTTGAACGGGCCGGTGAGCAGGCGATAGACGCGGTTCCACGGCGTGACCCAGGCCGAGCGCTTTGCCAGCAGCTTAGGCGCCTGCTTTGCGACCTTGGCCCATTCCTCGTCCATCCAGCCGCGATTTGCGCCGGTCGAGACCTGCACCCACACCCGAGCCGGATTGGCGCGTTCCAGCTCGCGCTGCTTCCTGGCTTCGGCCTCGGCCTTTGCCTTGGCGGCCGCTGCCTCGGCCTCCGCCTTCTGCTTTTCGGCGAGCGCGCGCGCGGCGGCGCGACGTTCCTCGGGGCTCGGTCCGCGCGTCGGCTCGATCTTGGCGAGGTCGACCGCGGCAACGGTAGGCCTCGCTTCCGAGGCGGGTGGCTCGAAGCTGTCGAAGGCCGCACTGAAGTCTACCGGCTTGTCGTTTGTCGGCGCGGATGCCTCCGGCCTGGGCTGGACCGGGGCCGGGGCCGGGGTCGGAGCAGGCGTGGACGCAGGAGCTGGCGCAGCAATCGCCGAAGACGCGGCGGTCTCTTGTTGCCGCGACGGCTTGTCGATCATCGCCAGGTCGAAAGTCGAACGCGATGGAGTCTGGTTCGACGCCGGCGCAGGTGCCGATGCCGGTGCGAGCTGCCTGGCCAGCACCGGCGCAGGCGTTGGAGTCGGAGTCGGCGCGGAAGGCGGTGGTGCGGGCGTTGGCGAGGGCGTCGGTGTCGCCTCCTTCGTCACGACGCGCGGCGCCTCCTGATCTGGATTGTGCGGATTCCACACCGAGGTGAACCCCGGCGTCACCGTCACCCGCGTGGAGGAGGGCGGTGTTGCCGACGGTGCTGGCGCGGGAGCAGGTACCGGCGTGGGTGTCACCGCCGCTGGCCGCTCGGCCTGGGCAACACGCACGGGTGCCGGCTGTGGCGTGAGCGTCGGCGTGAGCGTCGGCGTGGGCGTGGGCGTGGGCCGGGTCTGCGGCGAGGCAACCGCCATCGGCTCGGGATGCTTGAGCGCCGGCAACTCACCTTGCGGGCTGCGGCTGGCTGTCGGCGGTGCCGGGGGCTCTGCCGCAGGGGCGGTCAGCGCAGCCGCGGGCTGCGGCGTCGCCGAGGCGAGCCGCGCCTGGTCTTCTTCACCGCCTCGGCCGGGTCGGCGCCGCTTCTCGCGACTGACCTTGACCTTGCCCGAACCCGCACCGCCTGCGCCGAGCGGCTCGCCCGAGGGCACCAGCCCCGCCCCCACCGCCGGCGCGGACGGATGCGCCAGGGCATATTGGCGCACGGTCTGGTCGTCGCGGCCGATGTCCGCCGCGCGCGGGAAGCGTCCGAAGTTCGCCGCCGCCGCCTGCTGCGCGCGCGTCAGGCGCGGCATATAGCGCAGGTAGGGCGCAATTCCGTCGGCGAGGTCGGGCGGCATGGTCGCGCGCGCGATCGAGACCGCTTCGTCATCCTTGCCGCTGATCGCCATGACGAAAGTGCGCACCCGCCACGCCGATCGGTCCTGCCGCTGGATCAAGGGACCGAGGACACTGTCCGCGGCGCGCTGGTCCCCGGCGATGGCAAGGCTCAACGCATAGCGCCGACGCACCTCGTCGTTCGCGGGGTCGCGCGCAAGCGCCACCTGGTACCAGCGCTGCGCCGTGCCGTTGTCGCCGACCAGATCGTAGGCAAGCCCGCGATCGGCCGCGAAGGAGGCGGTATCGCCCCCCGCCCTCTCGGCATCGTCGTAATACCCGATCGCTTCGACCGGCCGGTTCGCGCGCACCATCGCGCCGGCGATCTTGGCCTTGATCTGCGGATTGCCGGGAGAAACCTCGTCGGCGCGGCGGAAGAAACCGAGCGCGGCGTCGACATCGCCGAGCCGCAGCGCCGCGCTGCCGGCATCGATCAGGGCGTCGACATCGCGCGGGTTTCGCGCGACGCGAATCAGCGCCTCGTTCAGTTCGGTGCTCGTCGAAGGCCTGGTGCCTTGCACCACCGGCTGCGAGACCACCGGCGCGCTCTCTTGCGAAGCGGCGATCGCGGACGGACCGGTACAGGCGAGAAGCAGCGCCGCGAGACGGGCACCGCGCGTTGCGGAAACGGTAGGCGTCATGACGTCGCCCGTTCTAGCAAGCCCGGCCTTAAGCCGCGACAACAGCCGGGCTCGCAGCTGTGGACAGAAACACGGTTTTGGCGGCACGCGCCGGCCCGCAGGCCGGAGCGGCTACTGATTGTGCTGCTGGTTGAGGAAGCGCGGAATATTGATCGATCCGCCGTCCTCTTCTTCCTCGTCATCGCTCTGTGCGCTGCCGCGCGACAGGTTGGCCATGCGCTCGAACAACGTGCTACCGCCGCCCGCCGCCGTACCGGGCGCCCCGGGCGCGCGTGCCGCCGCGCGGTCGGTGCTGAGACGGCCGAAGCGCGGCGCGGCGACCGGGGCTTCCTCGGGCGCCTCTTCGTTGCCGAGCAGAAGTTCGTCGTCAGGCGAGTCGGGTACGGCGGGTGAATGCGCCACCGGCTCTTCGATCATCTTTTCCGGTTCGGGTTTCCCTTCCTCGAGATCGAGCGTCAGATCGAGCGGAGCTTCCTGCGGCTCAGGCTCGGCTTCCGGTTCGACGGCCGGCGACGGTTCGGCCATGGCGACCGGTTGGGGCTCGGCCAGGTGCACCGGCTCGGGCTCCGCCACGGGCGCCGGCTCGGGAGCCTTGGGAGCCGAGGTCGGGAATGCCGGACCCCGTGCGCCGCTCGACAGGCTGAACGGCCGCGACGCGGATTCGGCCTGCTCGGCGCTCTGCTCGATGCCGGTGGCGACCACCGAGACGCGGATCTTGCCGTCGAGGTCGGGATTGAACGCCGAGCCCCAGATGATGTTGGCGTCTGGATCGACCAGTTCGCGGATGTGGTTCGCGGCCTCGTCGACCTCGAGCAGCTTCATGTCCTCGCCGCCGATGATCGAGATGATCACGCCCTTGGCGCCCTGCATCGACACGCCGTCGAGCAACGGGTTGGCGATGGCGCGTTCCGCGGCTTCGAGCGCGCGATTCTCGCCCTCGCCCTCGCCGGTGCCCATCATCGCCTTGCCCATTTCGCCCATCACCGAACGCACGTCGGCGAAGTCGAGGTTGATCAGGCCCGGCATGACCATCAGGTCGGTGATCGAGCGCACGCCCTGCTGCAGCACTTCGTCGGCTAGCTGGAAGGCCTCCTTGAAGGTGGTTTCCGCCTTGGCGATGAGGAACAGGTTCTGGTTGGGGATGACGATCAGCGTATCGACGTGCTTCTGCAGCTCTTCGATGCCCTGCTCGGCGGCGCGCATGCGGCGCGTGCCTTCGAACAGGAACGGCTTGGTCACCACACCGACGGTCAGCACGCCCTTCTTGCGCGCCGCTTCGGCAATCACGGGCGCCGCGCCCGTGCCGGTGCCGCCGCCCATGCCCGCGGCGATGAAGCACATGTGCACGCCTTCGAGCGCGCGTTCGATTTCCTCGAGCGTTTCTTCGGCGGCGGCACGCCCCACTTCGGGCCGCGCGCCCGCGCCCAGACCCTGCGTGATGTCGGGCCCGAGCTGGATGCGCTGTTCGGCCACCGCGTTGTTCAGCGCCTGCGCGTCGGTGTTGACGACGACGAAGTCGACACCCTCGATCCTGGCGCCGATCATGTTGGCGATGGCATTGCCGCCCGCGCCGCCAACACCGATCACGGTGATCCGGGGGCGCAGTTCATCGATCGACGGCGGTCCGATATTGATGCTCATCTCGGTCTCCCGGCCAACCTGGCCTGTGAACAATACTTTGCCGTTTTGTGGCACACATCGATTCAACGAACCAAAGCGGAATTAACCTTTTCCACAGCCATGTCGGTCTCGACTCGCCTATTTCGGTGCTTCTAAGCGAAAAGACTTCAAAATCCGGCTAAAAGTAATCTCGAAGCGCCCGCCACACGCGCCGCACGAGCTTCAGCCCGACATAGCGTGTGGTGGGCGTGTAGGCGGGGCCGATCTTGCGGATGTCGACCGGATCGGCTGCGGCATAGAGCGTCAGTCCCGCCAGCGTCGAGTAGCTTGGCGTGGCGTGCGTCGGCGGCAGGCCGACCATCGTCGGCGGCGAGCCGATCCGCACGGGCCGCCCCAGCGCCCCTTGCGCATAGTCGGCGAGCCCCGGCAGTTGCGCTCCGCCGCCGGTCAGCACGACCTGCTGGCCGCGCTGGCCGGTAAAGCCCATCGCCTTGAGCGCACGCGCCACCTCCTCTGTGAAGCGGCCGAGCTGCTGGGTGATGACCGAGACCAGTTCGGCGCGCGGGATGCGGTTCTTGTCGTCTGCATGCCGCGCGACCGGGCCCGCGCCATCGGGATCGCCGGGCGCGTTGACCGGGATCATCTCGCGATGATCGGTGGGGCTGGCCATGGCCGAGCCCGACATGCACTTGAGCCGCTCGGCCTGCGAGCGGCGGATACCGAAGCCGGTGGCGATCGCGTCGGTGATGTCGCCCGAACCGAACGGGATCACCTGCATGCCCAGCAGCATGCCCGAGGCATAGACCGAAACGGTCGTCACTTCAGCGCCGAAGTCGACCAGCGCAACGCCCAGCTCGCGTTCTTCGGGGGTCAGGCAGGCATGACCCGCGGCGACCGGCGAGCCGACCACCGCCTCGACTTCCAAATGAGCGTTCTGCACCGCCTCGGTGATGTTGCGGATCGGCGCGCCGTCGGCGAGCATCACGTGGATGTCGACCGCCAGCCGTTCGGCATGGAGCCCCAGTGGATTGGGAACGCCGTGCGCACCATCGAGCGTGTAGTGCGCGGGCTGCGCATGGAGCACCATGCGCCCGTCGGGCTGAATCGCCTCGCGCCCGGCGACGAGCAGATGCTCGATGTCGTCCTGCTCGATGCGCCGCCCGCCGATCTCGACCTCTACACGCGCTGTTGTGCTGGCAAGGCCCGCGCCCGAACAGCCGACCCACACCCGGCTGACGTCAACCCCCGCCATCTTCTCGGCGCGTTCGAGCACGTCGCGCACCGAATGGGTCGCCGCCTGCATGTCGGTGACATAGCCGCGCTTGATCCCCTCGGCGCCGCGATGCGCCGAGCCGAGCACGACCATCTCGCCGTTCTCGGCCACTCCGGCAATCATCGCCGAGACCCGGAAAGAGCCGATGTTGACCGCGGCGAAGAGCCTGGAGATGCGCGGACCAGCCATGCCTCCTACTCCTTGCTGGCGGCAGCCTTCGCGGCCGCGATCTGGGAAACCTCGGCGGCGCGGCCCGGAATGCGCATGTAGACGCGGTCGGGCGCGCGCATGTCGAAATAGGCGACTTCGCCGCCGAGCAGGCGGTTGACGCCGTCCATCCGCGCGAAGGCGAGCAATGCCGAGGCCGACTGCGCGTCGCCTTCGGGCAGCGCGAGCACCTGCCCGCTTTTGAACGTCAGGTTCCAGCGGCGATTGCCGACCCACTCGGCCGATGCGACCTGGGGCTTGAGCGCGGGTGCTGCGTCGAGCAGATGGTCGAGCCCTGGAACCTGCTGGCCCGCTCCCATGCCGGAAAGCACCAGCATGCCCCTGGCGGCGGCCGGCGCGACCGCTTCGAGCTCGTGCCCGGTCTGGTCGATCAGCACCATCTTGTCGGCCTTCTGCAGCACTGCGTGCGGTACACGCTCGACGATATCGACCACCAGCGTGTCGGGCAGCTGGCGCGACACGCGCGCGTCCTCGACCCACGACAGGCCGAGCAGATCGTTGCGCAGGGCGTCGACATCGACGTTGGGCATCGCCTGGTCACGCTGACCGAGCACCTTCTCGTAGATCTTGAGCTCGTTCATGCGGTTGACCCCGCGCACCTCGACGCGCTTGACCGCGAAACCGGCGTCTCCCGCCACGGTCGCGAACTGCTGCTGCGCCAGCGCGGGGAGGCCCGCGTAGCTGGCGACGAGCCACACCAGCACCGCCGCGACAGCGAGGATCACCGCAAGCACCAGGCGGTGCAGCGCGTCCTCGCTCAGCGGCACAAAGCGCATCAGGCTGTCGAGCGCGCTGCCGGTGCGCTTCTTCGCGGTCTGCACCTTGCGCTTGGTCCCGCGCGACGCGGCGGCGCGCCGCACGCCCTTGCCGCCGCGCTTGATGGTCTGCGCCGCCATCAGTCCTCGCCTCCCCTGGGCTTTGCGTGTTCGAGCGCATCGGCGACAATCGCCTCGACGAGGTCGCCGTAGTCCATGCCGATCTTGCGCGCCTGCTCGGGAACAAGGCTGAGCGGCGTCATCCCCGGCTGGGTGTTGACCTCGAGCAGGAACAGCCCCTCGATCCCTTGCGTGTCGTCCCAGCGGAAATCGGATCGGCTGGTGCCGCGGCAGCCGAGCAGGCGGTGCGCGCGCAGCGCGATGTCCTTGCAGGCCCCGGTGATCTCGTCGGGAATTTCGGCCGGGCAGATGTGGTCTGTCATGCCCTCGGTGTACTTGGCGTCGAAATCGTAGAAGCCCGACTTGGGCTTGAGCTCGGTGACCATCAGCGCCTTGTCGGCGATTACGGCGGTCGTCAGCTCGCGCCCGCGGATGTAGGGTTCGGCGAGCAATTCGTCGAATTCCTGCCACGGCCCGCGCGCATCGGGGCTGATCGGGTTTCCGTAGTTGCCCTCGTCGGTGACGATCGCCACGCCGACCGACGAACCTTCGTTGACGGGCTTCAGCACATAGGGCCGCGCCAGCGGATCGCGCTCGTAAAGCTCGGCTGTCTTGACGATCCGCCCGCCGGGCATCGGAATGCCGTGCGGCACCAGCGCCTGCTTGGTCAGTTCCTTGTCGATCGCGATGACCGAGGTCGCGAGTCCGGAGTGCGTGTAGGTGAGGCCCATCAGGTCCATCATGCCCTGTACCGTGCCGTCCTCGCCGGGCGAGCCGTGGAGCGCGTTGAACACCACATCGGGCTTGGTCTCGGCCAGCCTGAGCGCGATATCGCGCCCCATGTCGATGCGCGTGACCTTGTGCCCGCGCTCTTCCAGCGCCTTCGCCACGCCTTCGCCGCTCATCAGCGAGACCGGTCGTTCGTTCGACCAGCCGCCCATCAGGACCGCGATATGGAGCTTGGGAAGGGTCACTTCGTCTTTCCTACGCGCTGTATTTCCCATGCGAGCTCGACGCCCGAGTTTGCCTTCACCCGCCGCCGCACTTCCTCGCCCAGCGATTCGATGTCGGCGCTGGTCGCGGTGCCGGTGTTGATGAGGAAATTGGTGTGCTTTTCGCTGACCTGCGCGCCGCCCACGGTGAGCCCCCGGCAGCCGGCCTGGTCGACCAGTTGCCACGCCTTGTGGCCATCCGGGTTCTTGAACGTGCTGCCGCCGGTCTTGGAGCGCAGTGGCTGGCTCGCTTCACGGCTTGCGGAGATACGGTCCATCTCGGCCTGGATCGCCGCCGGCACGCCAGGGCGGCCCCGGAAGCGCGCCGCGACGACGATCGCGCCTTCGGGCAGCTCCGAGTGGCGATAGGTATAGTGCAGGTCGGCGACCGATAGCGTGACCCGCGAGCCGTCGCGCAGCACCACGTCGCAATCAACCATGATGTCCTTGACCTCGCCGCCATAGGCTCCGCCGTTCATCCGGCAGAACCCGCCGACAGTGCCGGGGATCGAGCGCAGGAATTCGAGCCCCGCGATCCCGGCGTCGCGCGCGGTTGACGACACGAGGATGCCGCTCGCCCCGCCACCGCATTCGAGCGTGGTCTCGTCGACGCGCGTCACTCTGGCGAAGGCCTTGCCCAGCCGCACGACCACGCCCGGTACGCCCCCGTCGCGCACGATCATGTTCGAGCCGAGCCCCAGCGCCATGACCGGCACCAAAGGATCGAGATCGCCGAGAAAACCGCGCAGGTCGTCCACGTCCTTGGGCTCGAACAGCCACTCGGCCGAGCCGCCCGACTTGAACCAGACGAGCGGCGCCAGCGGCGCGTCGGCGGTCAGCTTGCCCGCCACCCGGGGAAGCGCGTCGGCCATCACGCCGCCACCAGCCTGGCCTTTACCGCATCGGCGAGGCCAGCCGCCCACCTGGTGATGTCGCCCGCTCCAAGGCACACGACCATGTCACCCGGGCGGATGGTCTTCGCGAGTTCCTCGGCGAGCGCTTCGGGGCTGTCGATGGTGAACGCCGCGCGGTGGCCTCGCTCCTTGAGCCCCCCGACCAGCGCGGCAGCGTCGGCGCCATCGATCGGTTGCTCGCCCGCTGCATAGACCGGCGCGACATAGACCACGTCGGCGTCGTTGAAGGCGGTCTGGAACTCGTCCATCAGGTTGTGAAGGCGCGTGTAACGGTGCGGCTGGACGACCGCGATCACGCGCTCCTTCACGCCTTCGCGGGCAGCAGCGAGCACCGCGCGGATCTCGACCGGGTGGTGACCGTAATCGTCGATCATCGCCACGCCGTTGACGTCACCGACCTTGGTGAAGCGGCGCTTGACCCCACCGAACTTCGCGAAGCCGCCCTGAATCACACTGTCCGCGCAGCCCATCTCGGCGGCGACCGCGACCGCTGCCAGCGCGTTCTGGACGTTGTGCCGCCCGGGCATCGGCAGCTCGATCCCCTCGATCCGGCGGGTCGAGCCGTCGCGCTGGCGCATCACCACGTCGAAGCGGTTGCCGCCGGGCACCGGCGTCACGTTCTCGCCGCGCACGTCGGCCTGCGCGGAAAAGCCGTATGTCACCACGCGGCGGTCTCGCACCTTGGGGATGATCCCCTGCACTTCCGGGTGGTCGATGCACAGCATCGCCGCGCCGTAGAAGGGTACGTTCTCGATGAATTCGACGAAAGACGCCTTGACGTGCTCGAAGCTGCCATAGTGGTCGAGGTGCTCGGGATCGATGTTGGTGACCACCGCGATCGTGCCGTCGAGCCGCAGGAAGCTGCCATCGCTCTCGTCGGCCTCGACCACCATCCAGTCCGAATCCCCCAGCCGCGCGTTCGAGCCGTACTGGTTGATGATCCCGCCATTGATCACGGTCGGGTCCACCCCGCCCGCGTCGAGCAGCGCGGCGATCATGGAGGTCGTGGTGGTCTTCCCGTGCGTGCCCGCCACTGCCACTGTGTTCTTGAGCCGCATCAGTTCCGCCAGCATCTCGGCGCGGCGCACAACGGGAATGCGGTTCTCGAGCGCGGCGACGACTTCGGGGTTGTCGCGCTTGACTGCCGTCGAGGTGACGACCACCGCCGCGCCCGCGACGTTCTCGGCGCGGTGGCCGATCATCACGGCGATGCCGCGCTTGCGCAGCCCCTCGACCACGTAACCTTCGGCGATATCCGAGCCCTGCACCGAATAGCCCATGTTGTGCATCACCTCCGCGATGCCCGACATGCCGATGCCGCCGATGCCGACGAAGTGGATTGTTCCGATGTCGGTGCCCACGCCCTTCATTTGGCCGTCTCCAGCGCGAGCGCCTCCTGCCCGGTGGCGGCGGCCGCGGTTGTGGTCGCGCGGATCACGTCCATCAACGGCGCGCCGCCGAAGCTCTCGACAAGGTCCGCGAGGTCCTTGACCGCGTCGGGCAGCCCGCAGTTCCAGGCCGCATGCGCGGCGTTGGCGAGCGATTCGGGATGCATCGCCATGGCCTGGATCTGCCGGGCGACTTCCTTGGGGATGAAGCCCGACTGGCGGATCGCCCGCGCGCCGCCTGCCGCGACCATCTCGCGCGTGTTCGCGGCCTGATGGTCGTCGGTGGCAATCGGCAGCGGCACCAGGATCGCCGGACGACCCACTGCGGTCAGCTCGGCGATGGTCGAGGCGCCGGCGCGGCCGATGAACAGGTGCGCGTCGGCCAGCCGGTTCGCCATGTCCTCGAAATAGCTGCCCAGTTCGGCGGGAATCTCGTGCCCGGCATAGCGCGCGCGCACCGCCTCGAGGTCCTCTGGCCGGCATTGCTGGGTAACCTGCAGGCGGTGGCGGAGCGAGGGCGGCAACATGGCGAGCGCGTCGGGCACGACCTCGGAAAGCACCGAGGCGCCCTGGCTTCCACCGGTGACGAGCACGCGGAACAGCGAATCCGCGGTGAATTCAGGGAACGGCTGCTTGCGCAGTTCGAGCACCTCGGGCCGCACGGGGTTGCCGACCAGATGGACCTTGCCCCACAGCTTGGGGTCGAGCCGGTCGACTTCGCGGTAAGCCGTGGCGATCGCGTCGACCCGCTTGGACAGATAGCGGTTTACGCGCCCCAGCACGGCATTCTGTTCGTGGATCACCGTGGGGATCTTCGCCGCGCGCGCCGCGATGAGCGCCGGAAGAGCGGGATAGCCGCCGAATCCCACCACGCAGGTCGGCTCGAAACTCTCAAACAGCCGCAGCGCCATGCGGCGGCCCTGCCAGATCGAGCGGCCCGCGCGCAGCATGCCCAGCGGCCCGCCGCCGAGCCGCCCGGCGGGCAGAACGTGCGCGGTCAGCGCGGCCGGTTTGCCGGGAATCTTCGCGCCGCGATCGTCGGTGACGAGCGCAACATGGTGCCCGCGCCGTTCCAGCTCGCTCGCCAGCGCGAAGGCCGGGATCAGGTGCCCGCCGGTCCCGCCCGCCGCAAGTACGAAGTGCCTCGTTACGCTCATCGCTTCATCAGCTCCGTGATCGGAAACGTCTCGCGCGGCAGATAGGGGTTGCGGCGGGTAATCGCGAGGAGGAATCCGACGCCGACAAGCAACGCGATGGTCGACGAGCCGCCATAGCTGATCAGCGGCAGGGTCATGCCCTTCGACGGGAACAGCTGCAGGTTGACGAGGATGTTGATGAACGCCTGCCCCACCAGCTGCGCGGTCAAGCCCGACGCGGCGAGGATCGTGAACAGGTCGTCCTCGTCAACCATGCGCATCAGCACGCGCACGGCAACGGCGGTGTAGACCAGCACGATGATCGCGCAGGCGATCAACCCGAATTCCTCGCCGATCACCGAGAAGATGAAGTCGGTATGCGCTTCGGGAAGCGCCATCTTGCGCGTACCGAGCCACAGCCCGGTGCCGCTCCACCCGCCCGACAGCAGCGTTCGCATGGCAAGGTCTACCTGGTCGAACTCCGAGCCGCCTGACAGGAAGCTGTCGATGCGGTGCGTGGCGTTGGGATAGAACAGGTAGGCCAGCACGATCGCCGCCACCACCCCGCCGATCGCCACCAACACGCGCCCGATCGAAAGGCCCGAAAGCAGCGCAAGCACAAACCATACGCCGCCGAACAGCAGCGCGTCGCCGAAATCTGGCTGCAGCATCAACAGCACGCCGATCAGGCTCACGAGAAGGACCGACAGACCGATCACCGGCAGGTTCGGATCGCGCACCCGCCACGACAGGATCCACGCGCAGGTGATGGCGAAGGTCGGCTTGAGGAACTCCGATGGCTGGAAGCTCACGCCGATCCAAAGCCAGCGCCGCGCGCCCTTGACCTCCGCTCCCACCAGCGGAACCAGGATCAGCCCAACGATCATCGCCGCGCAGATCAGGATGGCCAGCCGCCGGACCGATTCCTTGGGCAGCCACGAGACCACGAGCATCGTCGAGAGCCCCAGCGCCAGCCAGCGCAGGTGCGCCCAGAAGAAATAGAGGTCGGGAAGCTGGGTCTTCGCGGTCGACAGCCGGTGTGCGCTCGCGGGCGAACCGGCCGCCACGCCGAGCACGCCGATCGCCACAAGCATCAGGATCAGACCCAGCAGCACCCGGTCGACCTCGCGCCACCAGATCAGAAGCTCGCTGCGGCGGCTGCGGCGATAGCGCCCGCCACGCGCCGCGACGCGCACCCCGCCGTCGCGCGTGGCCGTGGTGACGAGACGCGTGGGCGACGGGTTCATCCGGCAGTGCCCTTCTCTTCGACGATCAGCGCCTCGACCATCTGGCGGAAGGCGTCGCCGCGTGCTTCGAAGTCGCGGAACTGGTCGAAGCTGGCGCAGGCGGGCGAGAGCAGCACCACGTCGCCCGGTTGCGCCGCGGCCATCGCCTGGCGCACCGCATCACCGAGCATCTCGCTGCGGGTAACCGGCATCACCGGTTCGAGGATCTGGGCGAAGCGCGGCCCCGCCTCGCCGATCGTGTAGGCTGCGACGACATTGCCGAAATAGGGTTCGCATTCGTCCAGATCGTCGCCCTTGGGCAGTCCGCCGAGAATCCAGTGGACGCGCGGAAAGGCCGCTAGCGCCGGCGCGGTCGAAGCCGGGTTGGTCGCCTTGCTGTCGTTGATGAACAGCACGCCGCGATTTTCAGCCACGCGCTCCATGCGGTGCGGCAGGCCCTTGAAGCTGGCGAGCGCCGGTCGCCATTGGCCTTCGGAAAAGCCGAGCAGGCTGGCGATCTCGATCGCGATTGCGGCGTTCTGCAGGTTGTGCGGACCTTGCAGCGAAGGCCAGCCGGCCTGCCCCTTTAGCGCGGCGGGATCGACCACATGCACCCGCCCCTCGAACCGCGCGCCTTCGGTCTGGTGTGCGATGCGCAGCGTTTCCGCGTCGCCGCGGCCGAAAACCGCGTGCTGGTCGGGCCGCTGCATCTGGAACAGGCGCGCCTTCGAGGCGACGTATCCGGCAAAGCCGTCGTACCGATCGAGGTGGTCGGGGCTGATGTTGATCAGCGCGGCGATGTCGGCCTGCAGGCTGAAGGTCAGGTCGATCTGGTAGCTTGACAGCTCGAGCACGTATACCCCGCCCGCCGGAAGCGGGTCCTGCCCGAGGATCGGCAGCCCGATGTTGCCGCCCATCCGCACTGGGCGCGCCGCGCTGCGGCAAATGTGGTGGACGAGCGAGGTGGTGGTCGACTTGCCGTTGGTCCCGGTGATCGCCACCACCACGTGCGGCGGCAGGCTCGCGCGCGCCTGCGCGAAAAGCTCGATATCGCCGATCACGGGAACCATGGCGGCGATCGCGTGCGCGGCGATCGGATGGCGGTTGAGCGGCACGCCCGGCGAAACCACCACGCCGTCGTATCCGCCGATGTCGATCGTCAGCGGGTCGACTATCTCGGCCAGCGGATGCCCTTTCGCCGCGAGCGCCGCGCGGGCTTCCTCGCGGTTGTCCCACGCGGTGACGCGCGCCCCGCTTGCCAGCAGCGTGTCCACGCTGGTCATGCCAGATCGCGCGAGCCCGAGAACCGCGTAGCGCTTGCCGGCGAAGGCGGGGGAAACGATCATCTCGGCCTTACCGCACCTTCAGCGTGGCGAGGCCGATCAGCGCGAGGACGATCGAGACGATCCAGAAGCGGATCACCACGGTCGATTCCTTCCAGCCGAGTTGCTCGAAATGATGGTGGATCGGCGCCATGCGGAAAACTCGCTTGCCGGTGCGCTTGTAAACCAGGACCTGGATGATCACCGAAGCCGCTTCAAGCACGAACAGCCCGCCGACGATCGCCAGCACGATCTCGTGATGCGCCGAGACCGCGATCACGCCCAGCGCGCCGCCCAGCGCGAGGCTGCCGGTATCGCCCATGAACACCGCCGCAGGTGGCGCGTTGAACCACAGGAAGGCGAGCCCCGCTCCCATCACCGCGCCGCAGAAGATGGCCAGTTCGCCGACGCCGGGCACGTGCGGGATGCCGAGGTAGTGCGCATAGTCGACGCGGCCGGCGAGATAGACGATTATGGCGAAGGTGCCGCAGGCGATGATCACCGGCATGATCGCGAGGCCATCGAGCCCGTCGGTCAGGTTCACCGCGTTGCCCGCGCCCACGATCACGAACATCGCGAACAGGTAGTAGAGCGGGCCGAGCGGCACATAAAGATCGCTGAAGAAGGGCACATAGAGGTTGGTCTCGCCCACCACGATCCACGCCGCGACCGCCGCCACGGCGAACTCGCCCAGCAGGCGCACGCGGCCAGACACGCCGGCGTGGTGCGCCTTTCTCACCTTGTCGTAGTCGTCGAGGAAACCGATCATCCCGAAGCCCGCAGTCACCGCCAGCGCGGCCCATACGAAGCGGCTTTCGAGGTCGCCCCACAGCAGCAGCGACAAGGTCAGCGAAGTGACGATGAGCAAGCCGCCCATCGTCGGCGTGCCGCGCTTGGCCAGGTGGCTCTGCGGACCGTCCTCGCGGATCGGCTGCCCCTTGCCCTGGCGCACGCGCAGCATGCTGATGAATCGCGGCCCGATAACGAGCCCGATCGCCAGCGCGGTCAGCACCGCCGCACCCGAGCGGAACGTCTGATAACGGATGAGATTGCTGAACCCTTCGAAGTTCAGCCACTGCGCAAGCAGATACAGCATTCAGCTTTCCCTGACGGTCAGGGCTCGCACCAGCGCTCCCAGACCGACCGAATTCGACCCCTTGACCAGCACGGCATCGCCGCCGCTGATCGGCTGCGCCGCAAGGCATTCTGCGGCTTCCGCGGAGTCCTGCACATGGGCCAGTTCCATCCGCGCGGCAAGCTTGCCACCCTCCATTTTCCCCAGCGCCCCGGCCAGGGCGGCCATCTCCCCGCCCACCAGGATTACCCGGTCGACGCCCGCCTCGGCCAGCGGAGCGGCCAGCGCGGCGTGGTATTCCGCTTCGCTCTCTCCCAGTTCCTTCATCGCGCCGAGGATCGCCACGCGCCGGTGCGCCGGCGTGGCGCCGAGCTGGAGGATCGTGGCGCGCATCGAAGCCGGGTTGGCATTGTAGCTCTCGTCGATCAGCAGCGCCTCGCCCGATCCGTCGCCGCCCGCGGCGCGGATCGTGTGGCGCGCGCCGCGTCCGGCCAGCCCTTCCATCTCGGCGAGCGCCACTCCCGCCGCGCCAAGGTCGCCTCCGGCCGCGCGGACAGCAGCCATCACAGCCAGCGAATTGGCGACCCAGTGCGCGCCCGGCATGGCAACGGTGTAGCACACGCGCTCGCTGCCGAAATCGGCCGTCACCAGCGTGCCGCCGCCCGGCGCGGGCACAGTGTCGAGCACTCGCACATCGGCGGAGCGCGACAGGCCGAAGCCGATCACCCGCCCCGCGTGCTTCTCCGCCTTCGCGCGCAGCCGTGCATAGTGCGGGCTGTCGGCGGGGACGATGGCGGTTCCCCCCGGTTCCAGCCCCTCGAAGATCTCGCCCTTGGCGTCGGCAATTGCTTCCTCTCCCGTGAAGAAGCCGATGTGCGCCGGGGCAATGGTCGTCACGATGGCCACGTGCGGGCGAACAAGCCGCGTCAATTCAGCGAGTTCGCCGACATGGTTCATGCCCATTTCGAACACGCCGAACTTTGTGCGCGAGGGCATCCGCGAGAGGCTCAGTGGCACGCCGACGTGGTTGTTGTAGCTCTTGAGCGAACGGTGCGCGCGGCCCCGGCTACCGCGGTCGAGCGCGGCGAACAGCGCTTCCTTGACCCCGGTCTTGCCCGCCGAGCCGGTGACGCCGATAACCTGCGCGTCGACCCGCGCCCGCGCCGCGCGGCCAAGAGCTTGCAAGGCATCGAAGGTGTTGCCGACAAACACATGTGGTTGCTCGATCTTCCGGTCGACCACGGCGCCCTGCGCGCCCTTGCCGAAGGCACCGGAAAGGAACGTGTGGCCGTCGCTGGTCTCGCCTTTCAGCGCGAAGAACAGGTCGCCCTCGCGCACTTCGCGGCTGTCGATCTCTACGCCCGAAACCTCGAAGTCGCATGACGCGCTGCCTCCGGTGGCGGCAGCAATCTCGTGCGCGGTCCACAGCGCGAGCGGCCGCACGTCGTCGGTGGAGGCAGGCCAGTCGAGCAGGGCGGGATGATCGAACCTCATGCGCCGGCTACCTCCCTCGCAACTTCGACGTCGTCGAAGGGCAGTATCCGCATGGCCTCGCCGCGTCCGACGACCTGACCCTGTTCGTGTCCCTTGCCCGCGACGAGCACGATGTCGTCGCGTCCAGCGGCGGCGACGGCGGCGGAAATCGCCTCGCGCCGGTCGCCGATCTCGGTCGCGCCGGGACAGCCGCCGAGCACCGCCTTGCGGATCGCCGCCGCGTCCTCGCCGCGCGGATTGTCGTCGGTGACGATGACGAGGTCCGACCCGGCGGCAGCGGCGCGGCCCATTTCGGGGCGCTTGCCCTCGTCGCGGTCGCCGCCCGCGCCGAACACGGTAATCAGCCGTCCGCGCACATGCGGGCGCAGTGCGGCAATGGCCGCTTCGATGGCGTCGGGGGTATGCGCATAGTCGATGTAGACCGGCGCGCCCGAACGGGTAATCGCCGCGCGCTCGAGCCGCCCGCGCACCGGCTGGAGCCTCGACAGCGCGTCGAACACCTGCCCCGCCTCGCCGCCCGTCGCCAGCACAAGCCCCGCAGCGACCAGCGCGTTGGCGGCCTGGTAGGCCCCGATCAGTGGCAGCGCTACCTTGCGTACCGCGCCCTCGTGCTCGATCCGGAGGTCCTGTCCGAGCTGGGTCGGCGTGCGGGCGAGCAGTCGCAGCGACGATCCGTCCGCTTGCGCCTGCCCGCCCACGGTGAGCAGCCGCAGCCCCCTTTTGCGGGCGTGCTCACTAGCTCTGTCCGACCAGGCATCGTCGGCCCAGACCACCGCCGCGCCGCCATCTTCGACCACTTCGTCGAACAGGCGCATCTTGGCGGCGAAATAGGCTTCCATCGTCTCGTGGTAGTCGAGGTGGTCGCGGCTAAGGTTGGTGAAGGCCCCCGCCGCCACGCGCAGTCCCTCGTTGCGGAACTGCGAGAGGCCGTGGCTCGAAGCCTCGTAGGCAATGTGCGTCACGCCTTCGCGCGCGAGCCCGGTCATATTCGACAGGAATGTCACGATGTCGGGTGTGGTGAGCCCGGTCGACACGCTTTCGTCCGCGGTGGTCACGCCCAGCGTGCCGATCGAGGCGGCATGGTGCCCGGCCATGCGCCAGATCTGGCGCGTCATCTCGACGGTCGATGTCTTGCCGTTGGTGCCGGTGATGGCGACCACCGTTTCGGGCACGGGCGTGAAGAAACGTGCGGCGAGCCGGGCGAATGCGCGGCTCGGTTCGGGATCGGCGATGTGCACCGC
>JAJXVK010000027.1 GCA_021782155.1 Pseudomonadota bacterium | reverse complement strand
CTCCTTGGCGCGGTATTCGGGCACCACGCCCGCGACAATGTCGAGCCCGGCGAGCCTGGTGGGCGCGAGGCCGTTGGCGTCCTTGTCGCGCGCCGACCATGCGGTGAGCCGCGCCACCGCGCGCAGCGCACGCTCGGTGGTCGGGAACCACGGGATGCCCGCGCCGCGCAGCGCGGCGATGCGCTCGGCGGGAACTTCCGCGCCTTCGTCAAGCCCGGCGAAGACCAGCGGCTTGGCAAGGTCCTTGCCTTCGACAGCGGCGAGGATCGGCGGGAACTTGATCGCGCAAGTGATCGGCTCGGCCTGGATGATCCCGGCGATGACCGTGCCGACGCGATCATCGGCCAGCAACGCGTCGAGCGTGCGCGTGTAGATCGCGGGCTCGGACAGCCCCTGCGCGGTGATGTCGAGCGGATTCGACACCGGCACGAAGGGCGGCAGCGCGGCGCGCAGCGCGGGGGCATTGTCGTCACAAAGGTCGGTCAGCGGCAGGTCGAGTTCCTCGGCGAGATCGAGCGTCAGCGCCTTGAACGCGCCCGATTCGCCCAGCACCGCGGTGCTGCCCGAAGGCAGCGCAGGAACGCGCGCGGCGATCTCGGCGATATCGCCCAGCTCTTCCAGCGTCTCGGCGAAGATAACCCCGGCGCGGCCCACCATCGCGCGCATCAGCTTGTAGTCGCCGGCCATCGCGCCGGTGTGCGTCGCCGCCGATTCGCGCGCGGCGCTCGACTTGCCGGGATGGAGCAGCACGACCGGCTTGCCCGCGGCGGCGGCGCGGCGCGCGGCGGCGAGGAAGGCCTGCGGCTTGCGGAACTGCTCGACCAGCATGGCGATGACGTGGGTCCTGGGATCGTCGACCAGCCAGTCGACGTAGTCCTCGACCCCGCTCGCCGCCTCGTTGCCGGTCGAGATCGTGTAGGAGACGCCAAGGTCGCGCGCGAGCAGCATCGTCGCCAGCACCGCCGCCATCGCGCCCGATTGCGACACCACGCCCACCCCGCGCCGGTCGCCCGGAGGGGTGCACATCGTCTCGACGAAGGTCAGCGGCACGCGGTCGACATAGTTGACGAGGCCGATGCAGTTGGGCCCTTCGACAACCATCCCCGCTTCGGCCGAGATGCGCGCGATCTCGCGCTGTTCGGCAAGGCCCTCCTCGCCGCCCTCGGCGAACCCGGCCGAGAAGATCACCACGCCGCCCGCCTTGCGCGCGGCGAGGCCCTTTACCGTATCGAGCACGAAAGCGCGCGGGATCGCCAGCACGGCGACGTCGACGCCCTCGGGAAGCGCGTCGACCGAGGGCAGGCACTTGAGCCCGGCGATCTCCTCGCGCTTGGGGTTGATCGGGTAGATTTCACCCGAATAGCCGTTCTTGGCGAGGTTCGAGAGCAGCGTCGCGCCCAGCGCACCGGGCTTGTCGGACGCGCCGACAACGGCAACCGAGCGGGGCGAGAGAAAGCGATCGAGCGCGGCGCGCGCGATGGTCTGACCGGTCATGGCATCCTTCCGAATTTCGTTATGTCCTATAACAAAAATCGCAGCGCGGTAAAGGGGCGGCGCGACGCGGGGCATCTTGCGGCGAACGGCGCTTGTGTGCTCCATGCGCAGCGGGAGAAGGACCATGATCGAACTCTACACCGCGCCCACGCCCAACGGCTGGAAGATCTCGATCATGCTCGAAGAGTGCGGATTGCCCTATGAGGTGCGCTGGGTCGATATCGGCCACGGAGAGCAGTTCGCGCCCGAATTCCTCAAGATCAGTCCCAACAACCGCATTCCCGCGATCGTCGATACCGCACCCCTCGACGGCGGCGGGCCGCTGCCGGTGTTCGAGACCGGCGCGATCCTCACCTACCTTGCCGAAAAGACGGGGCGCTTCCTCCCCGCCGAACTGCGCGGGCGGACCGAGACGTTCGAATGGCTGTCCTGGCAGGTCGCGGGGCTCGGGCCCATGCTCGGCCAGCACGGCCACTTCGCGCTCTACGCGCCCGAGCGCCTGATCTATCCCACCGAGCGCTACCGGCGCGAAGCGCTGCGGCTCTACGGCGTGCTCGACCGCAGGCTGGAGGGGCGCGAATGCATCGCGGCGGGGCAATATACCATCGCCGACATGGCCTGCTTCCCGTGGATCCGAACATGGAAGGCGCAAGCGATCCCGCTCGCCGACTTCCCGCATCTCAAGGCCTGGTACGAGCGCTTGAAGCAGCGGCCTGGCTTGCGGCGCGGGATGGAGGTCGGCGCCGACCGAATCAACCGCCGCCCGCAGGACGACGCCGAGGCGCGGCGCACGCTGTTCGGCATCGTGGAGGACAAGGCATGAGCGTTTCCGTCGAGTTCTTCTTCGACCTGTCCTCGCCCTGGACCTGCCTCGCCTTCACCAACATCCAGCCGATCCTGGCTGAGACGGGCGCAACGATGCGCTGGCGGCCGTTCCTCGTCGGGGGCGTATTCAACGCGGTCAACCCGCGCGTCTACGAGATGCGCGCCGATCCCGAGCAGAAGGCGATGACGCGCAGCTTCGGCTGGCTGAAGGAATGGGCGCGGCTGGCAGGCGTGCCGATGAACTTCCCCTCGCCCCATCACCCGGTGAAGTCGGTCGCGGCGATGCGCTGCTGCTGCGCGCTGGAGGACGAGCAGGACGCCCTGTTCGCCTTCGCCCGCGCCGCCTTCGCCGCCTATTTCACCAGCGCGCGCAATATCGACGATTTCGCGGTGCTGGCCGACGTGGCGAATGCGATCGGGCTAGACGGCGCGAAGCTGGCCGCCGACGCCGGAACGCAAGCGGTCAAGGACCGCCTGCGCGCCAATACAGACGAGGCCATCGCACGCGGCGTCTATGGCTCGCCGACCATCTTCGTGGGGGGCGAACACATGTATTTCGGCAACGACCAGCTCCCGATCGTGCGCCAGCGGATCGTCGAATTGTCACGAAACGGATGAATCCGCGTTGACGAGCGCGCAATCCCCGTGGCAAGCGCGCGGCGAGCGGGCGGGTATAGCATAGTGGTAATGCTCCAGCCTTCCAAGCTGGCTATGCGGGTTCGATTCCCGCTACCCGCTCCAACAGCCCCTTCAAAAAATTTGGACGTTTTGGTATAAAAGCCGCAGAAACGCGGGACTTTTCCGTCCTCCGTCGTCCGGATTTGACCACTGATTTCCGGCCACATCCACGAGGCCCGGGGGCCTTTCGGGGGCTTGGCCATATCCGGGCAGTTCGCGAAGCCCCCAGCATGGGGGCATCCCGCGGGAAAGAGCTTGGATAATGGCGCTTACCGACATTGCGATTCGAAACGCGAAGCCAAGAGAGAAGCCTTACAAGCTCGGGGACCTCAGGGCCTCTTCCTCCTCGTCGCGCCGTCAGCGAGCAAGCTATGGCGCTTCAAGTACCGAATTCACGGCAAGGAAAAGAAGCTCGCCATCGGCGCATATCCTATGGTCGGCCTCGCTGATGCTCGCCGCAAGCGCGACGCCGCGCGAGAACAGCTAGCTGACGGCCAGGACCCGTCGATCGAGAAGAAGCGCGAAAAGATGCGGGCTCGAATGGACGCGGCCTCGACCTTCACCGCAGTCGCCGCCGAATTCTGTGAGAAAAGGAAGCGCGACGGCACCAAGGGGTGGGCACCCGCGACCGCCACGCGTAGCGAGTATCTCTTGTCCTTGTTGAGGGGCTCGATCGGCGACATGCCGATCGCCGACATACTGCCCACCGACGTACTCGCGGCGGTGCGGCGGATCGAGAGCAAGGGGCAGCTCGAAAGCGCGCGGCGAACGCTGCAGCTCGCCGGTGCGGTCTTTCGCTACGCTGTCGCCACGGCGCGCATCCCATCCGACCCCACTCGTGATCTTCGCGGCGCGCTGACCACACCTGCAGTCACTCACTATGGCGCCATCCTCGAGCCGACCCGTGTCGGGGAGCTGTTGCGCGCGATTGACGGCTACGACGGTCAGCCTCTGACGAAGTTGGCGATGCAGTTGGCGCCTCACGTGTTCGTCCGTCCAGGCGAACTACGTCACGCCGAATGGGGAGAGTTCGACTTCGAGAACGCACTTTGGATGATCCCGGCCTCGAAAACTAAGATGCGCAAAGATCACCGCGTTCCGTTGTCGCATCAGGCCAGCACGATCCTTGAAGAGGCCAAGGCGCTGACCGGACCGAGCGGCAACGTGTTTCCATCCATCAGGTCACGATCGCGACCGATGAGCGACAATACGATCAATGCGGGGCTTCGTCGGCTAGGCTACGCCAGCGATGAAATGACGGCGCATGGCTTCCGCGCGATGGCGTCAACTCTGCTCAATGAAAGCGGCAAGTGGCACCCCGACGCTGTTGAGCGCGCCCTCGCCCATGGCGACAGCGACAAGGTCCGGGCGGCCTATCATCGCGGCGCTCATTGGAACGAACGCGTCGAAATGGCGCAATGGTGGAGTGATTATCTCGACAAGCTGCCCGAGGTCGCCAGACCAAACAATCGGGTACTGTAATGACCAGATTGGGCCGATTGCGGCCTTTCCGCATTCGACTGTTTGATACCCTGAAACAGAAATTCGTAGCTCCTCAACCCAAAAAGGCTCAGGCTTTTCCAGAATCCTGCCGCAGGGTCGATCCTACTTTCACCAGCGGCTGGTAGCGCTAGGTACCCCTGCACATTCATGATCTCTCTGGCCGAACATGCGTCGAGGCAGGCTTGTGACAGTGGCCTTGAAAGTCTGATCACCAGTCCGCACCCTGCCTCCAAAGCGCCACGATGATGTCCTTGCCTCGGTTGCCATCCGTTTCACGACAAAGTAAGCGGTTACATGGCGTGGCTAGGTGTTGGCGTGCCCGACAATGGGAGAAGGGCCTTGGAGTCTCGCTCGACCTCGTTGACGAAGGGCGCGTTTGCGCTTGTCCTGCTTGCCCAGGGCGTGCCCGCCGCCGCGAGCCTCACGGCCACTGCGGATGGGCGCACCGAGACCGCCACCGCGCTCACCGATCATGTGCTGCGAGTGACGATCACCGCCGCAGGCCATCCTGCGCCGGATTCGAGCTGGGTCGTGGCGGGAGCCAAGCGCGAAGCCCGCGCCGATTCCACTGTCGCCGGAAATACGCTCAAGACCAGCGGCTTTGCCGCCACTCTCGATCCCCATACCTTGCGCCTCACCGTGGCCGATGCGCAGGGTCACGTCATCCTGGCCGACGCACCCGTTCCGCTTGACCTCAAAGGCGACCGCTTCACGCTCTACAAGGCGCTCGGCCAGGGCGAGCACATCTTCGCGCAGGGCGACAAGACGGGCCTGCTCGACCGGCGCGGAGGGAGCTTCGTCGACTGGAATACCGATGCCTGGGGCTTCGGGTCGAGCACCGATCCCATCTACAAGTCGATCCCGTTCTTCGTGTCGAGTGGCGGTGCGGGCGGCGCATATGGCGTGTTCCTCGACAACACCTGGCGAAGCTGGTTCGACTTCGGCCATCGCAGGGCGGACACTCTGGAGTTCGGGGCGGAGAACGGACCGATCGACTATTACGTGATCGCCGGGCCGACGATCCGCGACGTGGTGCGCCGCTATGCCGACCTTACCGGACATGCGCCGCTCCCCCCGCGCTGGGCGCTGGGTTACCAGCAGTCGCGCTGGTCCTATGGCAGCGAGGCCGAAGTGCGCGCGCTGGCCGACAAGCTGCGCGCCGAGCACTTCCCGACCGACGTCATCTGGCTCGACATCGATTACCAGGATCGCGACCGGCCATTCACCATCGACCGCAAGGCGTTCCCGCATTTCGAGCAGATGGTCGCGGACTTGAAGAAGCAGGGAATCACGATCGTCAACATCGTCGACCTGCACATCGCGCACGCGCCGGACCAGGGCTACAAGCCTTACGACGAAGGCATGGCGCAGGACCGCTTCGTCCATAATCCCGACGGATCGGCCTATGTCGCGCCGGTCTGGCCGGGGCCGGCGGTGTTCCCCGAATTCACCCAGGCCAGCACGCGCAAGTGGTGGGGCACGCTGTTCAAGCCATTCACCGATGCCGGGTCAGGCGGGATATGGAACGACATGAACGAGCCGGCGATCTTCGATACGCCGACCAAGACGATGCCGCTCGACGTGGTCGACCGTATCGAGGGCGACGGCTTTTCGCCCCGCACCGCGACGCAAGCCGAGATTCACAACGTCTTCGGCATGGAAAACAGCCGCGCGACCTATGAAGGACTGCGGACGTTGCGCCCCGACGAGCGCGCGTTTGTGATGACGCGGGCAAGTTTCGCCGGTGGACAGCGCTATGCCGCGACCTGGACCGGGGACAATTCCTCGACCTGGGATCACCTGAAACTGTCGGTCGAGCAGACGCTCAACCTTGGCCTCTCGGGCTTCACCTGGGCCGGAGCGGACGTCGGCGGCTTCACGGGCGGACCGTCGCCCGAGCTGATGACGCGCTGGTTCGAATACGCGACGTTCGCGCCCATATTCCGCGACCATTCCGCCAAAGACGCACCGCGCGCCGAACCGTGGGTCGACGGCCCGGAGCAGCTCGCCATACGCCGCAGCTACGTCGACGAGCGCTACAAGCTGATGCCCTATTTCTACGCGGTGGCCGAAGCGAGCGCGAGGACCGGCGACCCGTTCATGCGCCCGGTGTTCTACGACTATCCACAGGTCATGGAGACGCCGTGCAACGCCTCGATGAGCTTCACGGTCGGCGCGCGATTGCTAGTTGCGGGCAATCCCAGGCCCGAGGACAAGGCGCCCTACCAGGCTTGCCTGCCCGCGGGCGGTTGGTTCGACTACTGGACTGGCAAGGCGGCAGGCGGAAAGCCCTCGCCGGACGGCCGCTATGACGAGATCACGTTGACGCCCCGGCTCGACAGGCTCCCGGCATTCGTGCGCGCGGGCACGATCCTGCCGCGCCAGCCGCTGGTGCAGAGCACCCTGGAGGCGCCGCGGGGACCGCTTTCGCTCGACGTCTATCCGGGGCCCGATTGCCACGGAGAGCTTTACGACGACGACGGGCACTCGATGGGCTTCACGCGCGGCGACTTCGCACGGCAGGAGGTATCGTGCGCCACTTCGGGCGGCAAGGTCAACGCGATTACCTTTGCGCCGCGCCAAGGCAGCTACCGGCCCTGGTGGCGCGAAATCCGGGTGACGATCCACGGCGGCGCGGGCTATGCCGCCAGGCTCGACGGAAAGGCGCTGGCAGTGAGCGAGAGCGACGGCGATGCCCAATTCACCATCCCGGACCGGGCGAAGGGAGCGACCGTCAACCTTGTCCTGGCAGACTAGGCCCCGGCAGGCTCAACCGATGCCGCGCAGGTCGAGGTTGTCGCTGGCGGTCTTTGCCGGCGGGGACTTTGCGTTCAACCTCTACTGGCAGAGCATGATGCTCTACCTGCTGTTCTACTACACGGAGGCATTGCACCTGCCGATCGCCACGGCGGCGCTGTGCTATTCGCTGGCTTCGATCTGGGACGGGGTGGCGAGTCTTGCCATCGGTATCTGGGTCGATCGCCGGGGCGCGGCGCTCCACCGGCGATTCCTGGTTGGCGGTGCGGTTCCGCTGGGCGCCGCGTTCGTCTTCACCTATATCGCCCCTCCAGCGCCGGGCGCCTGGGCCGTGGCGTGGATATTCGCCGGACAGATCCTGCTTCGCACGCTCTACGCGCTGGTCAACATCCCCTACCTCGCAATGTCCGCGCGCGTGAGCATTCATAGCGCCGACCGGGCCTTGGTAGCGGGCGGACGCATGCTCGCGGGCACGCTCGCGGCGGTTGTCGTCGCGGTCGGAACAGTACCTGTCGGCACATGGCTCTCGGGAAGCAGTGGCGCGCCGGCCTATTCGTCGGCCGCGGCGCTGTTCGCGGTCGTGGGGGCCGCTGTTCTGGTCGGCGTCGGCCTTGCATACCGAGAGGACGACGTGCCGCGCGCGATAAAGACGGTGCCGCTGGCGCGCACCATGCTGCTTGCCTGGCGCAACCGCGCCTTCGTGACGCTGGGTGCGGCGATGACGGCGATGATCGTGGCGGTCTCGATGCTCGACAAGTCGGTGCTCTACTACTTCAAGTACAGCCTCGGCGACGAGAGCGCGGGGCGGCTTGCGCTCGGAGCGATGATGGCGGTCAGCGCGGTAGCGGTGCCCGTGTGGTTCCTCGCCTCGCGGCGGATCGGCATTCGTGCCCTGTGGTTCGCGGCCATTGCACTGTTCATGGCGGCGCTCGCCACTTTCATCGCGATCGACCTCGAAACGCCGGTTTCAGTCCAGGTTTTCCTGATCGTGACGCAGGTGGCCAGCGTGGGGCTGAATTTCGCGCTATGGGCGATGCTCCCTGACACTATCGAGTACGGCCAGCGCCGGCATGGCGTGCGGACCGAGGCGATACTCTATGGCTATGTCGCGCTGCTGCAGCGGCTCGCTATCGGGCTTAGTACGGCCGTCATGGGGTTTAGCCTCGGCGGCAGCGCGCTTGGCTCGCCGGGGGGCTCGAGCGGGGGGCTGCGGCTGACGATCGCTCTGCTACCGCTCGGCTTCCTTGCCCTGTCGGCGCTTCTGATGCTGTTCAATCCGCTGCGCCGCGGCAGCCATGAAACGATCCTGCGCGAACTGCGCGAGGAGGAGGAATCACGCCGCGACAAGGTCGAAGCTGCCGCTCACGCCGTCGGACTGGGCTGAGGGGGCGATCCATACGCGGAATTCGCCCGGTTCGACCGTGGGCTTCATGTCAAGGCCGATGAACTGCAGGCTGTCGCGTCGCAGGGTGAAGCGCACGGTCTCGGACTGGCCCGGCGCCAGGGCGACCTTGCGGAAGGCCTTCAACTGACGGACCGGGCGCGTCACGCTCGCCACCACGTCGTGGATATAGAGCTGCGCCACTTCTTCGGCCGGCCGCGAACCGGTGTTGGTGATGGTCGCCGAGATTGTGATTTCGCCGCTCCACGCAAGCTTGCCGGTGCCGAGGTCCAGCGCGGAATACGCGATATTCCCGTATGTCAGGCCGTGGCCGAAGGGATAGAGCGCCGCGTTGGGGATGCCGCGGTAATGGGCTTTGTAGGGCTGAAGCGGTCCCGGGGGATTCGGACGACCTGTCGACTTGTGGTCGTAGTGATAAGGCTCCTGCCCGGAATCGAACGGGAAGCTGATCGGCAGGCGGCCCGAAGGACCGTGCGCGCCATAGATCACGTCGGCAATGGCGTTGCCGCTCTCGGTGCCGAGTTGCCACGTGACGAGGATTGCCGCCGCGTCGCGCACCGCGCCTTGCAGCGCAAGGCCGCGACCGTTCTTGAGCAGCACGACGATCGGCTTGCCGGTCGCCGCGACCGCCTCGGCCAGCGCCTGCTGGGCCGGGGGGACAACGATCTGCGCGCGCGACTGCGCCTCGCCTGACATCGTCTGGCTCTCGCCGATCGACAGGATCACCACGTCGGCCGCTTTCGCCGCGGTGACGGCGGCTTCGATCCCGCCGTCAAGGGACTCCTCCACGCCGCTGCCCTGGGTCACCGTGATGCTGCCGCCGGCCGCGCGCAGGCCGGTGTCGAGGGCCACCGCGTCGGCATCGCTGCCATAAACGCACCAGCCGCCGATCAGGTCGTGCTGACCCGACGCGAAAGGGCCGATCACCGCGACCCTGGCCGACTTGGAAAGCGGCAAGAGATTGCCCTCGTTCTTAAGCATGACGATCGACTTGCGCCCCGCCTCGCGCGACAGGGCGCGGGCCGCGGGCAACATCGATCGCGCCTTTTCGCGCTTCGGGTCGATGCGGCGGAAGGGATCGTCGAACAGGCCCAGCATTGCCTTGGTCGCCAGCACGCGCCGTACCGAGCGATCGACCAGCGCCTCGGGCACCGCGCCGTCGCGCACCAGCGCGGGCAGGTGGAGGTAATAGAGATCGCTCTCCATGCTCATGTCGACGCCCGCCAGGAAGGCCAGCCGCGCTGCGTCGCGCCCGTCTGCCGCGATGCCGTGTGCGATCAGTTCCTGGTCGCCGGTGTAGTCCGACACGACGATGCCCTCGAAACCCCAGTCATCACGCAAGAGGTCTGTCATCAGCCACTTGTTTGCGGTGGAGGGAATGCCCGCGACCTCGTTGAACGAGGCCATGGTCGACATCGCCCCGGCGCGGAACGCCGCCTCGAACGGCGGCAGGTAGACCTCGAACAACGTGCGTTTCGAAATGTCGACGGTATTATAGTCGAGCCCCGCCTCGGCCGCGCCATAAGCGGCGAAGTGTTTGGCGCAGGCCATCAGCGCGTCGTTGGAGGAGAGGCTTTCCCCCTGGAAGCCTTGCGCGCGCGCGGCGGCGAACACTTCGCCCAGCAGCACGTCCTCGCCCGCGCCCTCCATTGCGCGGCCCCAACGCTGGTCGCGCGCGATGTCGACCATCGGCGCGAAGGTCCAGTCGATGCCCGCTCCCGAGGCCTCGAATGCCGCTGCCCGCGCCGTGCGGCGTGCGAGGTCGGGCTCGAAGCTCGCGACCTCGCCGACAGGGATGGGGAAGATTGTACGGAAACCATGGATCACGTCGGCGGCGAACATCAGCGGAATCTTCAACCGCGAGCGCTTCATCACGGCGCTCTGCATCCGCATGGCCATGTCGGCGCCCTGGCCATTGAACACCCCGGTCAGCTTGCCGGCGACGGCATCTGCGATCTGTGCGTCGAAGCCTTGCCCGTTACCTGGAGGATTGAGGTTCGCCGCAGAGCTTCCGCCCCAGGCCGAAGCCATCAGCGTGAGCTGGCCTGCCTTTTCCTCCAGCGTCATCCTGCCGATCAGTGCATCGACAAAACCGGGAACCGGGAGCTTCCCGACGGCATCCACCGCAGCGCGCAGCGGGCTGGCGCTCCAGGCAACGGCAAACCCCAGCGCCTGGATCGCACTGCGGCGGGATATGCGCGTGTCGAACATTGTCTTTCGGAATCCCCCACCTTTGGACCCGCACTCGAATCAGAATGCGGTTGACCCATTATTGTAACCGGTTACATAGCGATCAAACCTGCAAGTGGCAATCACTCGTGCTCTTCGCTATCAAACTGGCGAGACCGGAAAATCCTTGGGGGCAACGTTTGCGAGACCAGCCAGCGACCATTCGTGACGTAGCCCGGATGGCGGGACTGTCAGTCGCGTCGGTTTCGCGCGTTCTGAACCACCATGAAAACGTCCATCCGGACACGCGAGAACGGGTACTCGCGGCGGTCCGTGTGCTCGGCTATGTTCCAAACGCAGCCGCGCGCAGTCTCAGCACTGCGCGCACCCAGGCGATCGGGGTCGTCCTGCCCGACCTGCACGGCGAATTCTTCAGCGAGCTTGTGCGCGGCATGGACAAGGCGGCGAGCGAGCGCGGCTACATGCTGCTCCTGTCGAACATCCATGCCGACAGTCAGCTCGCCGGCCAGGCGATGAGCGCGATGCTCGGCCGGGTCGACGGCATGGTGGTGATGGCGCCGCAGATCTCCGCCAGCGAGCTCGAAATGGTGCTGCCGCGCGGCATTCCCGCAGTCCTGCTCAACAGTCCCGCCGAACGCGGTTTCCAGGCTATCAAGATCGACAATCGCGCCGGTGTCAGGCTCATGGTCCGCCACATGCTCGACAACGGGCGCAAGCGGATCGTCCACTTGTCGGGACCTCCCGGCAATATCGACAGTGCCGAACGCCGGAAGGCCTTCACCGAGGCCATGGAGGACTTCGCGTCCGACCTGCCCGCGCGCGTGGTTGAAGGCGACTTTACCGAAGCGAGCGGCGAGGCGTTGGTCGCCGCGCTGCTGGCCGAAAAGGCCGAGTTCGACGCGATATTCGCGGCCAACGACATGATGGCGATGGGCGTGCTGATGGCCTTGCGCGAAGCCGGGATAGCGGTCCCCGGCAAGGTCTCGGTCGCAGGCTATGATGACATTCCGCTGGCACGATATCTCGACCTGTCGACTGTCCGTTGCGACATGGTCGGGATGGGCGCGCTCGCTATCGGGCGTGTGCTCGACCAGATCGACAAGAAGCCGCAGGGCGAAGCGCTCGAACAGATCGAGCCCGAGCTCGTCGTGCGCCAAACCACGGGAAAAGGCTGACGGCCCGGCAGGGCGAGGGCCGGGAGAGGATACAAGATGGCAATCCGGATCGAACGCCGCACGGCCTTGCGCGGTGCGGCCCTGGGACTGGGAAGCGCGCTGCTTGATGTAACCGGTTACCCGGCCGTTGCGCGCACTTTGCACCGCCGCGAGCGCACATTGCCGCCCTTTTTCGACGACCTCGAGTTTCGAACCTTTCGCTTCTTCTGGGAGCGCGCCAATCCGAAGAACGGCATGGTGCCCGATCGCTGGCCTACGCCTTCGTTCGCCAGTATCGCCGCAATCGGCTTCGCGCTTACCGCCTATCCAATTGGCGTCGAGCGCGGCTGGATCACGCGCGCTGCGGCCCGCGAGCGAACGCTGACGACGCTGCGCTTCATGGCGGTCCTCCCCTCCGGCGAAGGCAAGGAAGGGATCGCCGGCTACAAGGGCTTTTTCTACCACTTCCTCGACATGGAGACCGGACTGCGCTTCCGGCAGACCGAGCTGTCGACGGTCGATAGCGCGCTGCTCTTCATGGGCATGTTGTTCGCCGCCGGGTGGTTCGACGCCGACCATGCCGACGAACGCGAGATTCGCCGCCTCGCCACCGACATCGTCGAGCGGGCCGAGTGGAACTGGTTCCAGCATGCCGGGCCTGCAATTCCGATGGGCTGGCACCCGGAAAGCGGCTTTATCACGCGCAATTGGGACGGCTACAACGAAGGCAAGCTGGTCTACATCCTCGCGCTGGGCGCGCGTCGGCACCCGGCGATGGACGGGAGCTGGGCGGCGTGGACCACGCCCTATCCCAGGTTCTGGCGAGACAAGGGACCGACCCGCCACCTCGCCTTCGCGCCGCTGTTCGGCCACCAGTATTCGGAGACATGGATCGACTTTCGCGGCATCCGCGACGCGCCGATGCGCGCTGCGGGGTTCGACTATTTCGAGAATTCGAGACGAGAGACCTACGCCAACCGCGCTTGGTGCGCGTCTAACCCGATGGGTTGGGACGGCTATGGCAATGACGTCTGGGGCCTCACCGCCTGCGACGGGCCTGGCGATTTCACGCTGGCGCGCGGCGGCCGGGAAGCGAAATTCCGCGGCTATTCGGCGCGTGGTCCCGAAGACGAGCCGGACGGCTTCGACGACGGCACGATCGCGCCCACCGCGGCGCTCGGCGCCTTGCCCTTCGCTCCCGAGATATGCATTCCCGCGGCGTTTGCCATGCACCGCGAGCACGGTATGCGGATTTATGGCGAATACGGGTTTAGAGACTCGTTCAATCCCAGCTTTCGCGATGCCGCGTTGAAGGTCGCGACGGGCACGGTCGACCCGGTCCACGGCTGGGTCGCCACCGACTGGCTTGGCATCGACCAGGGACCGATCCTCGGCATGCTCGCCAACTATCGCACCGAGGCGATCTGGCGCGTCATGCGCCGCTCGTCGACCATCGTGCGCGGCTTGAAGCGTGCCGGATTCACCGGGGGATGGCTGGGTCGTTGATACCGGTCAGCGCCTCGTTCGGATGAACAGGTTTGCGGTCAGTCGCCCCGCCGCCGGGTCGGCGCTCGGGATGAAGCCGTGCGGGATCAGTCCCGAATGGAGCGCACGCGCCGGATAGGCGATGAGCCGTCCGGCGACCCCCTCGACATGGCCGGTGCAGGCGAAAGCGGGATCGTCGAACCCGACGTAGCCGAGGGCCACGGGAGTGCAGCGCGCCGCCGCGACGTAGGCATCGACATTGGCTGCGGTGACGACCTCCGTGCCGCTGGCGCGGTGACGGAAGAACGCGGTGCCCGCGCAAGGCGCTGCGTAGTGCAGCACGGCGTAGAGATCGGGATCGACATCGTCGAAATGCGGCGCGCGCTGCACCGCGGCAAGTTGCGAGGGCAGCGCGGTCACCAGCGAGAAGCTCGCCTCGACAAGCTCGAAGGCGGCGATGTCGAACGCGCCGGCTATGTAGGGCGTGGCCTCCTGGAGCAGGGCGACGACGTATTCGAAAGCCGGGCCATCGCTCTCGCTCAGCACGCGGCGCAGGCCGGGATAGTTGTTCATCGCGGCAGGGAAGGGCGCGAGCCTGCGGGCGAGCGCTACAACCTGTGCAAGGGGCGGACCGGCCGCATCCACCTGCATGACCGGCACTCGTGCATCGCCGAAACGGTTCAGCTTCGGCATTGTTGGCATCGGCGGCCTCCTTTGCCGGAAAGGGAAAAGGTTGCCGCACTGCGCTTACAAGCACAACGCGACAACCCTTTCACCGTGCGACCCGCCGGGAGGGACCTGCGGATCAGAACTTGTACTTGATGCCCGCCTGGAACGCGCGCTGGTCGTTGCCCACCTGGCCGTTCTCGATCAGCGGCGCGGGGCTGCCGCCGCCGGCGCCCCACGACGAGTAGGTGCGGTTGAGCCAGTTGAACACATTGAAGGCCTGGAAGTCGAAGGTCAGCTCGTGCCCGCCGCCCCACGGCATCTTGAAGGTCTTGGCGACGCGCAGGTCGAGGCGTTTGTAGGCGATGAAGGGCTTGGGGTAGAACACGCCGCCCATCTTCGCGTAGCAGCAGGCTCCGTCGGGGGGCACGACCGACGAGTTCCAGGGTGCCTGGATGTTTCCGAAGGCCGGCCCGGACGACAGCGTCAGCGTTCCGGAAAGCTGGATGTCATAGGGCGCGCGCCAGTTGCCGGTGGTGACCCAGCGCCACTTCTCGACGCCATTTACCCAGCCCCAGCCATATACGTTCTGCGCGGTACCGTTATAGAACTCGTCGGAATTGAGCTCCTGCTGGTCGTTGGTGCGCGCAAACTGGATCGTCAGTGCGGTATTGAACCCCCACCTGCTATGTTCGGTGAAGGGCTTTTCGGCCTGGAAGAAGATCGCCTTGTAATCGGCGACGCCGCTGCTCGCTCCACGATCAAGCTTGCCGCTGAACCCCGCAAGTTGTCCGCCGCCTGCCGGGCAATTGGCGTAGGTGGTATTCGAGATATAGTCCTGAATCCACGCATTCCCGCCATCGGTGCAGCCGACCACATTGCCACTGGCGTCCTTCTGCAGGAATCGGGTGTACCAGCCGTTGGTGAAGTAATTGGCGCGCACGAACTGGAAGATGTTGTGGGAGCGCTGGTAAGAGAACGTCAGCGAAGTCTGGATGTCGCCGAACCGTTTGCGGATGCCCAGGTCGATCTGGTCGGTGAAGGGCAGCGGGGTCTTGTTATTCAGCAGCCACACGCTGCCGCCGGTCAGGCCCAGGCCTTGGCCATAAGCCCGGAGCGCATTCGGGTCGGTGCAATATGTTGGTTTGGTGGCTCCCGCGCAGGCGGGCAGTTGCAAGGTTACGACCTGGTTGGCGTTGGTGAGTTGCTCGATCGCGCCTTCGATGAAGAGGCTGCGGTCGAAGTAGCGGCCGATACCGCCGAAGATGACAAAATCCCGATCGCCGTGGACGTCGTAGGAGAAACCCAGCCGCGGCTGGATCGCGCCCCATTCCGGGTGTCTGTTGCTGCCGGTCGAAATGTAGTCGTTGGGGTTGATCCCCGCCGCCTGCCAGCCCGGATAGTTCTGCAGTGCGGTCACTATCGCCGCCGGCGTCACGTAATGATCGTTGTTGGCGTTAGTTTCGAGGTCCCAGCGAAGCCCGGCGTTGACCGTCCAGTGGTCGTCGGGCTTCCACTCGTCGGCCAGGTAAAGACCGATCTGTGTGTCCTTTGCGGCAAGCGTGGGCGATGGCGCCAGGTTGATGACGGCCTGATAGGGCGAATTGTAGTCGATCGTGGCGTTGAGTCCTGGGCCGCTCGGCATGTAGAAGTACGATCCGGTGAAATGGTCGTTCACCGTGCGCGACAGATCCAGGAACACTGCCTGACCACCGAACTTGATCGTGTGCGCGCCCTTGCGAAGCGTGGCGTCGTCCTTGATCGTGACCGATTTCTGGTGATCGTACTGCTCGAAACTGTTGCCGCCAAGGAACGCGTTGGCACTACCCGGGCTGCCGTAGGAGGAAATGACCTGCTCCACCCCTTGCGAGATGCTGGGCGTGGATTGCGTGTCGATCTCGTAGGCGGCGTTGAAGTTATTCAGGAAATCGCCGGCCGTGTGCTGCCAGTGGATCTGGTAGCGGTCCTGATGGGTCAAGATAAGGCGGCCATGGCTGTAAGCGGCGTTTCCGCCCAGGTCGGCCAGATTGCTCTCACGGCGCACGAATGCGGACAGGTCCACCCGGTCCTGGTTCCCGGCATACCAGGTGAGCTTCCCGAAATAGAGACCCTGATGGAAATTCTTGCTGTAGGTTCCGTTGATCTGGTCAATGACCGACTGAGGGACGCCGGCGGCCAGCGTCGTGGCTGGCGGGTAGGCCTGCGAAGTTCCCTCGAACGCCGCATAGAAATGCAGCTTGCCCGGAATGATCGGGCCGCCCAGTTCTCCGCCGAACTGCTTGCGGTTGTATTCCGGCTTCGGCGCTCCGTTGAGCTTGTCGAAATAGGGTTGCTCGATGAAGGACTTCGGCTGGAACTCGATGAACGCCGAGCCGTGAAACTCGTTGCCACCGGTCTTGGTAATCGCGGTGATGAGTGCCGATCCGGTCTGGCCGGTCTCCGCGCCGAAGTTCTGGGTTTCGACCTTGTATTCCTGGATTGCGCTTTGCGGGAAGGGGTTCCCCACGCCAAAGTTCTGGCCGAATATCCCGCCGTGGTTGATCGGGTTCTTTAGGCTCATCCCGTCGAGCAGGACATTGGTATTCGATGCGCTGGTGGCGCCAGACTGAACCTGCTGCGCCCCGCTCGGCGAGGTTACCTGCACGCCCGGTGCGAGAGCGGCGAAACTCAGGAAGTTTCTGGTGTTCTGTGGCAGGTTCTCGATCTGCGCTGGCGTGATATTGGTCGCGATCGACGAGTTGTGGACCTGCTGTATCTGGTGGCCGCCAACGACCACGATCTGCTTGCTGCTCGTCCCGAAGTCGACATAGCTCGTTTGCCCGACCAGCACCGTGACCGTCTGCGGCGGCTGCCCCGGCACTTCGATCTTCCAGGTAGAAGCCCGCACGCCGAGGATGGCGTAGTTGCCATTCGCGTCAACGGTGCCTGTCAGCTTCTGACCGGTATAGGTGTCGGTCGCGAAGACCTGTGTGCCCGCCGAGGCGCCTTCTACATGCCCCTGCACTGTCGAAGCATCGGACTGGGCGTGAGCCGGCGTCGCAAAGGCGAGCGCCAAGGCCGACGCGGAAACCGATATTCCGCCGAACGTGCGGCGTGCGCGAATCGTAACGAACCCCATTATCCTCTCCTACCCGCTGGCGGGCGGCGCTTTCGGCCGCTTCGCACTGTAATCGACCTGGCCCGGGCGCCCCTGTGACACCCGAGTCCAATTGCTACCGAGTAACCGGTTACAACTTTCTGTAACCGGTTACAATAGCCTGTTTGACGATCGTTCCCCTCTCACGCACCGACTACTCAGCGGGTCGAGTAGTTGATCGTGAATCCCGCCGTTGCCGAGGCTGGGCGGGGATGCGGCTGCGCTGGACGGCGGATCCGCGCGATGAAGTCGGCGTGATCGGACATGCGCTCGGCGGCATGGAGGATGACTTCCTCGATGTCGCGCAAGTGGCTCAGCGCCTGTTCGTCGGAAATGAG